>CAMYOP010000028.1 GCA_947260045.1 uncultured Desulfobulbaceae bacterium | reverse complement strand
GTAACTACTCACCCCTATCCGATTTTTCTGATGGGACCGAGTCCGCTAGTGCCAGTTGAATAGCGACAAGCGGATTGACTCCTTGGCATGCCATAGACTGCAGATAACTTGAAATTCGACAGTAAGCCCTGGCATATTTCTCTTGTCGGAAACAACCTGATACCTTCTGTTTCACTTTTGCCATGCGAAGATCCCTTTCAGCCCTATTGTTGGTGAATGGGACGTGGGACTCCCTCGCGAAAAGCAATACAGCAGTCTCATGTTTCTTCAGTCTCTCCCACAGATTGTGGGCATCGGACTTGGCTATCCTACCACGCTTCCCTTTTGGTCTTGGCGGGATCTCTGGTAATTCCTTTGCTCCTCGTGTGAGGATATTGCGATAGCGTTTCTGCAGATTGGCATACTCTTTATCCGACAAACATTTATCTTCCCGCTTGGCAACTGTAGCACACGTTCCCTGCAATAATTTTCTTATATTGCGGGCCCACCTGTACCCATTAGAGTCAACGATAAATGTCAACTCTCTCAACAAGTGCGAGCCGCAAAGTCCATGTCCACAGTGGTCGTATGATAAATATGATGCCCAGCAATCATGAATTATCACTCCGCCATATCTGGGGATAATGTTCAATCCTACAATGGCCTCATTGCCCCGTTTGCGATGAAGCAATTTCAGGGTTGTTCCACCGGAGGAATATACATGAATCCAGTAATTTTTCCGTTCAACCCGGAAGGAGGTCTCGTCTACGTGCATTGACGGTGCCTGCAAAAGGCGTTCAGTTGCCTCGATTTCCCATGCTTCAAGTGCCTGATGAAGGCGGAATACAAATTTAAGCAGACTGGCTTCCGACATAACCGTACCAATCATAGCCGATATCTGCTTCTGGACCCGATTCAGGGCAACCATCTGACTGATAATCAGATGAACCGCAAACGCCTTGAGCCCACTTCCGTACTGTAGTTTTCCAGGCATATCCTCGGGAAACTGCCCCTTTACCGTTGCTTCACAATTAGGGCACTGTTTTATTTCCGCATCAACATGCTCGACAACCTTCTCAAAGACGATATCTATTTTTGTCCGCCTTTCGTAGTTTTGGCAAGGAGTTTTGTCCAAGACCATACCGCAGCAATCGCATGTCTCAACCTTAGCAGCGATGACGGTTTCTTTTACTCGGGTATTACCAACCTTACCAGAAACCTTCTTCCCTTTGCCGTTGCTTGTAGAATCAGAAGTTGCAGTTTCGTCTTTTTCGGTCTGTGATGACGGCAAGCTGGAATTTTTGCTGTTCTTGCGAGTCTTTTTCTCCAGAAAAACAGAAAGCATCAGTTCGACAATAATCAGCAGGCTATTCATCACAACCTGGATTTCCGACGATACCTTTCCGTCAGAACAGAGTTTGTCAAAATCCTGTTTTAGGCGGTCAATTTCTTCGCGGACGCTTGTCTTGTTTATCGTTGCCATGACCATACTATACCATGGCTTTTTTCGACCTCCTGAGTCGCTCCGTATGCGACGATCTCAGCTTCTTGTACAAGATTTACTAGACCGTAAAGTGATCGGGCAAATAAAACTGTATAGTGAGCCTGTACGGACAGTTTTATCTATGATTCTAGACTTTTAAATCTTGCCCCTGAAAAACCTGTCAAGGGTTTTTTTTACTGAAATAGTATTTTTTGCGAAAAGGTGTGAGTAGTTACCCTTTTTCATGTAATTATTTATAACACTCTATTTTTATTCTTTTTTACCTACTCAATAATTCCAATAAAATCTTTTTTTATCCACTCAGTAAAGGAGTCTGCTCCTCTTCTGTTTTTATTCTTGAACAACCCATTTTTTGTGCTACAATGTGGCTGCTCATATCTCGGTGATACAGGTATCAATATAGTGTGAATTAATTCTGTTTTGACCTGCTTACGATACAAGTGCATTCTCGTAGTCCAATAAAAAAAACTCTTGACGCGGAAGAATGAGCAGGTATCAATAGCTGGTAAAATTAAATCCATACGCTAAAAGTCCGCAACTGAGACAAACATCAAACCCTTGATGCCGACCATTCCTCACTTGCGATTATAGTCGTTAACCATATAAACAGGCTTAAAAACCTCCCCAACAACCTTTTATCATTAAGAATATTATTATGAAAAAAAATCTCATTACGATTAAAGATTGCCTAAAACATTACACCTATGATCAGGACAAGGTTTGCACTCCGGAAGAAACTATAAATCGTTTTAAACAACGGTTAAAAGCCAGCAAGCTGGACATCCTGCGTGAGGTGAAACGTATCGACACAGGACGCCTTGATATTCCTGTCTATTTCAGCCTGTGTGGCAAAGACGCTTTAAACACCATCGGCAATAAAAAACAGATGGGGAAGGGTAGCACCCCCGAACAGTCAAGAGCAAGTGCCTGTATGGAGCTGGGTGAACGCTTTAGCTTTTTTAGTTTCTTGAAAAATGCAGACAATTTTATTGTTGGCGATTATCAAGCCATGCGTGATGCTGGCCATCCAGTTATGCCAATCGAAAAATTATTAGAATCAGTGCACGATACTGATCTTGAAGCAGAAAAACTGGAGCAACTTCTTGAAGGTCTCCCCATGCGTTGGACCTGGGCCACGAAAATTGAAACTGGCGAAGGTGTGTTAGTACCATTTAGCTGGTTTTTTGCAATCAATGAATTTAATGGACCTTCAGCAGGTAATACCTATGAAGAGTCAATTCTTCAAGGAGTCAGCGAAATTATAGAAAGGCATGTCTGTGCAGTCGTTACCAATAAAGAACTATATACTCCAGGCATCCTGCATGAATCCATTACAGATCCTGTTGCCAGGGAACTTCTTGATAAGTTCAAGAAGCACGGCATAGAAGTATACATGAATGATTTCAGCCTTGATACAGGTATCCCCACGGTTGGAGCCCTGGCTATTGATCCTTCCACCTTCCCTGAAAACGCAGGAACAACCCCTGATCCAACGAAGGCTGTCATTCGTGCACTCACAGAAGTTGCACAGCTTGCTGGCGATTTTAATACTGGATCCAATTATGTAGCAAGCGGTCTCCCTAAACCTCTTAGCTTAGATGAGATTGAGTATATCGTAAAACCAAACGAAATGGTTGCTCTTGACGATATGGTTGATGTTGGCGATGACAATATGTACCAGGAAATTCAAAATTTCATTTCCGTGTTGAAAAAGATCAATATGGAAATCTACATCGTCAACACCATGCATCCTGATTTACAAATTCCAACAATATACACTATCATTCCTGGTGCACATTTCCGCGAGAGAGCTGCAGGAGGAGACGCAGCCCTGTTTGCCGCAAAGCTGGCTGCTGAGTTGTTAAACTCGCAAGATCTTGAGCCTAAACTTGCAGCAATGCAGGAAGTGGTACCAAATACTTACTATCTTGAGTTTTATAGGGGACGTAACCTTTATGAGCAAGGGAAAGCCGAAGAAGCGCTCGACTTGTTCAAGAAAGCAAGCGAACTAGGCCCCAAAGAAGAGGACCAACCGTACCTGTATTCCTATCAGGGTTGTTGTTACAGGGATCTTGAACAATATGATAATGCCATAGAGGTGCTGGAAAAATGTCGGACTCTTGATGATGAAAGACCTGACATCCATAATATCCTGGGAGTCTGTTATTTCAAACAGGATAACTTTGAAAAGGCTGCATTTCATTTTCAGAGGGCTGTTGATCTTAACCCTGTCTCGGCAATTGATTATGCAAATCTTGCAATCAATCTCGAGCGCCTTGAAAGAAATCATGAGGCAATTGAAAATTATCAAACTGCCCTGGCCATGGACCCAGACATTGAATTTGCAAGGGTAGGGCTGCACAACTTACTGGAACAACATAATAACGCCTGATAGTCATTTTTTTGCTATTTCAAAAGAACGGTCCTGTGTGAAGTTTTTAAATACTTCATCAGGGCCGTTCTTTCTTTAAGGCTTACACTATGATAATCTGGGTCTAAACTGTCTTTCCTAAAACAATGCACAGGCATTAGACAAACAACATGTAGATAATATGCTTGCCAATAAAAAAACATTACGTCCTGCTGTTTTTCTCGATCGTGACGGGACCATTAATGAGCAGATGGGATACATCAATCATGTCAGTAGATTCCATATCCTCCCGGGGGTTATCGAGGCTGTTTCCCTGTTCAATAAAAATAATATACCCGTTATTATTGTCACCAATCAGTCAGGACTTGCAAGAGGATATTTTCCTGAATCATTACTCTCTTTGGTGCATGATAAGATGATTGCTTCTTTTACAAAAGAAGATGTCTTTATTGATGGTATTTATATCTGTCCACATCATCCAGAAGCAAAAGAGGAGCGTTTCCGAAAAACATGCACGTGTAGGAAACCCAAGACAGGCTTACTGGAACAGGCTGCCAGGGAATTAAATCTTGATTTGAAAAAATCCTTTATGGTTGGCGACAGGTGGTCAGATATAAAGTGCGGCGAGGATGCTGGAGCAACATCCGTTCTGGTTTTGACTGGTTATGGTCGAGGGGACCTGGAATATATTTCTCCCCAGCAAGATATTCAACCTTCCTATATTGCAGAAGATTTAGGAAAAGCCGCAAGCTGGATAATGAGTAGGATCCAGCAAGAGACCAGGTAGAGAAAACTCAATTAGAGGAGTTGAAAACGAACATTCCAACCATTTTTCAAGATGGTATTAAGCAGGGGTGTTTTAATTTCACTTGGTTCATAGGTATACGCATCTTGATCTGTATGCTTATAATTTTCAATTCCCCATTTTGTACCAGTTTCAACACCTAAGCAAAGTTGAGGTAAACTCAAAAATCCGACTTTAGCCTTATGGCCGCTGAGCTTCCACTTTAAGGTTCGATACCTGTCCGTCATCAAGACTGTTTTAGTATTATTATCAAATACCAGGGCTAATTCATATAATTTTTTAATACCATCAAAGTCCATTTTCTCAGCCCACGGGGGCTCATCAAACTTCCAAGTTACAAGCAGTTCCTTCCTGGTTTTCTTTACCCTGGCAGGGCCGTTCATAGTATTAATCTCAAATATGATGGCTTGCAGTAAATCCAGAATTACGGGTTCCCCGCTCCCAGGAAAAAACCAGGATTTTCTGATAATAAACCCGAGGGCGGGAAAAAGAAAAAGCAGGGCACAACCCGTCCAAATCCCAAGACCTACAAGAAATTGTTCATATTCAAGATGAGAGCGAACCACAATAAGCGGAAGTAGAGAAATGCAATAGACGAGCAAGAGCAGAATAAGTCCTGAAATCATTCGAAAATACTTATTAAACATGTAACAAATCCATTTCGTTTTCTCTTGCCTTATCGGCAAAAAGTATCACGGGCAAAATGCAATGTACCTGTGCGAGAGTTCATTTCTGTAACCATGCCAACAGGCAGGGTGAAATTATGTTCTTGATGGCCAATGGGAAAATTTGCCCATACTGGATAAGACACTTTTTCAGTGAGTTCTAAAACCCTGCTCCAAATGTGCTCCTGAAAACGCAAATGGTCGAGTGGGTCTGTTTTTCCCATATCAAAATTTCCCAGAATTAATCCGCCTAAACGTTTTAAAACACCACAATGGTAAAGGTGGGTAAACATTCTGTCAATTTTATACATGGGCTCGCAGGTATCTTCCAAAAAGAGAATAGTCTTATCCCAGGCTATTTCCCAGGGAGTTCCAAGTAAATGCATGAGTGTTGTCAGGTTACCACCAAGCAAATAACCTCTGGCTTCACCTGGTTTTAATATTTCTAATTCTCCATTATTGTTCCAGTCTTTTATGTCACCTTTTAACGAAGAAAAAAAACGTCCAATGGTATCGTTTGTATTGTGCGGCAAGGAGCTTAAAACAGGTCCATGCATGGTAATAAGCCCTGTTTTTTGCCAGATAGTGTTGAGTAGAATAGTAATATCACTGAATCCAACTAAGGTTTTTGGATGTTTCTGAATAAATTGAAAATCAAGCTGGTCAATTATACGAAGACAACCAAAACCTCCGCGAAGAGCCATGATGGCGCGGATCTCATCATCTGCCCAAAGAGAGTGGAAATCGTGTAAGCGTTTGTCATCTGGTGCTGAAAGGTATGTATTCCCCTGGCCAGGTTGCGGCAGTATTTTTACCTGGTAACCTTGATCTCGCAAGAGATGCAGGCCCACTTCTATATTTTTTGGTTCTGTTGACGGGCTTGCAGGTGCGCAAATTCCAATGGTATCACCAGCCACTAGGGGCGGAGGCAGTATTAATCTGTCAGGCGACATTGGTAGAGCATCTTTTGTGTATATATTTCAAACCTTTTAGGGTCAACAGTTCGTCTACAGCTTCAATAACCGTACTGTAAGGATTTATTAATCGCGCCATGCCACCTGTCGCAATGATACGGACCTTTTCTGGCTCTGCAGAAAGTTCCCTGGAGAGCTTGTCAACCATACGATCAATCATGCCGCCATAGCCATGGAGAATACCTGAACGCATTGCAGTAACCGTAGTTTTTCCGATAACTGAAGGTGGAGGTGTTTCAATGTCAATCCGAGGAAGTTTTGCGGTTCTACCAGCCAGAGCGTCAAGTGAAATTGCAATGCCAGGCATGATCGCACCGCCGACATATTCACGTTTACTATTTACACAGTCAAAGGTTATGGCCGTACCAAAATCGATTACTATTAAGTCAGAACCATATAGCTCATAGGCAGCTGCTGCATTAACAATCCTATCAGCTCCAACTTCTTCAGGATTATCGGTGGTAACGGTTATCCCTGTAGCTGTTTTTTCATTGACCGCAATAATATTGGATGTGAGTTGTTTGGTGAGATATTTTTGACCATAATTGATCCAACTTGTTTCAAGGGTTGGAACCACACTGGAAACAATAAAGCCGGAAATTTTACCAGGAGTAATGTCAGCTATCTGAAACAGAGTATGATAACGAATGGCAAGCTCATCTGCAGTACGGTCACGGTCAGATTTCAACCGCCATGTGCATATAAGATCATCGTTATCATAAACACCACTTACAGTATGTGAGTTACCAACGTCGACGCAAAGTAGCATATTAAGACCAAAGTAAGGTTGAATATTGTCTTTTCATATCTTCATGGTAAGATAGCCCAAAACATGGAAAAAAACCAGTTCGACAAGAATTGTTTTATCAATTGTTTCAACCATAAATACTATTAATTCTATGACTCAATATATGCAGGTTGCAACCACCGTTGAAAAACAAAATCAGGCCGAAAATCTTGCTGAAAGTATTCTCAATAAAAGGCTGGCTGCCTGTGTTCAAATAAGTACTTGCAAGAGCATGTACCATTGGCAGGGAGCGCTTGAATCTGCAGATGAGTATATTTTGACCATGAAAACACGAAAAGATCTTTTTGGCGAACTGGAACGTTATTTGGTAAAGATACATCCCTATGATGTACCGGAGATCCTTGCAACAGAGATTCTGTATGGTTCAGAGAAATACCTGGATTGGCTGGAACAGGAACTTGTCTCATAGATTTGCAATCAAATTGATTAGAAAACCTATATTCCTAACAAGTTAAATATATCATTGTGGTTGAAAAAAATAAAAAATTAAGCGGGTATCGGCGCCGCAAACAAAAAATACCGACGTGTCACTGCTGTAAACAAGAAAAAATGTTTTGCTGGACTTGCGTCTGTGGCTTTCAAATTTGTCCTGAATGTTTTGAAGAAAACAAATGGGGGATAAGTAATGGCCCCACCTGGATCTGTCCTGACTGTAGTCGTGTTCACCTGATGGAATGATTTTACTCCTTAGCTTTATAGTGCAGCAAAGGGCCCTTGCCATTTTCTTTATTTATCAAACGGCAAGAGGCTGAGAGGGTTAGTGTTTTTTCCACAAAGCGAACACTTCTGAAAAAAGACTCGGCATAGTCACTGCCAAGCAGGTGGTATGCGGCAAATGCCGAAGCCAGGGTGCAGCCTGTTCCATGGGAATTATTTGTGGTAAGACAGGGGTGAGATTCAGCTAAAACCTGGACATCTTTGTCGGTTTTAAGGAGGCAGTAGTCAGTCAGCTGTTTTTGCTTTGGTGCGTGACCGCCTTTTACTATAACTACTTGTAAATTTGAAAAGCTAGATAGGAGAAAACGTCCTGCAGCAAGAGCAGAATCTGAGTCTGTGATTTCAAGACCAGTCAAAGCTGAGAGCTCGGGCAGGTTTGGTGTAATAACGTTTGTGTTGGCAATAACCTGAGTCTGCACAATATTCTGGGCAGATGAGTGCATCAATGATTGACCTGTCGAAGATTTCATAACTGGATCGTAAATCACCTGGCCTTTGAATGTTTTAAGACAAGAGCCAATTGCTTGAGCATTCTGGTCGGTTCCAATCATGCCGATCTTAATGTGGGTGACATAATACTCTTCCAGGACAGCCTGGATTTGGGCTTTCACCAGGTCAGGATCCAGGGCTGAGACTCTTGTTATGCCTTGACTGTTTTGTACAGTTATATTGGTAATAGCAGCAGCACCGTAGACCCCAATGACGGTAAATGTTTTAAGGTCAGCTTGAATGCCAGCTCCACCTGTTGGGTCAGAGCCGGCTATGGTAAGAACTGTTTTGATCATGGTATTTTTACTTGTTCAAAGGTGACAGATAGATTTGTGACACGAACAGATTTAAGGTAGTATTGCAAAGATCGAGTTTACGCTAAATGTTGCAGCAACATAATTAAAACCTCAAAAAGTTATCAGATTTTCCATGTTAGCACATCAACAATACGACGAATCAAAAATAAAAACGCTTAGTTCTCTTGAACATATCCGAAAACGCCCTGGTATGTATATTGGTCGTCTCGGTGATGGTTCTCATCCCGATGATGGTGTTTACATCCTCTTAAAAGAAGTTATTGACAACTCTGTCGATGAATTCATCATGGGTGCTGGTAAAGAAGTATTTATTACCATTGAAGAGGAAAACATCTGTAAAATTCGCGATTATGGAAGGGGCATTCCACTGGGCAAATTGGTTGAATGCGTTTCAGTTATTAACACTGGGGCAAAATACAACACTGACGTATTTCAATTCTCAGTTGGCTTAAACGGCGTTGGCACAAAGGCGGTTAATGCCTTGTCAACCTGGTTTAGCGTTACTGCATTTCGTGATGGACAATTCAAAAAAGCTTTTTTTGAATTCGGCACACTTCAGGGTGAAGAGGAGGGCGAAACCAAAGAAAAAAACGGAACCCTCATTGAATTCCAGCCCGACAGTTTGCTCTTTGTCGATTTTCAGTTTGACAAGGAATACATTCGGAAAAGATTATGGCGTTACGCCTACTTGAATGCTGGGTTAAAACTTCACTTTGAGGATGAATGCTATCACTCCGTCAATGGACTCCTTGATCTTCTCAGTGCAGAGATTGATGACAACAACTTGTATGAGCCAATTTTTGCCTCGTCAAAATCCCTGGAATTTGCTTTCACCCATACTGACGACTATTCAGATACTTATTTTACTTTTGTCAATGGAACGTACACCAGTGAAGGTGGTACCCATCTTTCTGCTTTTCGCGAAGGACTCCTGAAAGGCGTCAATGAATTCAGCGGTAAAAAATTTAATGGCAAAGACGTTCGAGACGGCATAGTCGGAACCCTTTCCATTAAGGTTCAAGAACCAATCTTTGAGTCTCAGACAAAAAACAAACTCGGAAATACCGAAATTCGCTCCTGGATCGTGAATGAAGTAAAGGATGCCGTTGCAACGTATCTCTACAAACATCCAGATACTGCTGAATTTTTACTTGATAAAGTCCAGCGAAATGAACGCGTTCGCCGCGAGCTACAGTCTGTCAGAAAGGAGGCAAAAGCAAAAGCTAAAAAGGTTGCCCTTAAAATACCGCAATTAAAGGACTGCAAATACCATCCAAGCAAAAAAAAGCCATCCAAGTCTGGTCAGGAAAACATGGTTTTCATTACCGAGGGGCAATCAGCGGCCGGCTCCATCGTCAGTTCTCGGGACCCTATGACCCAGGCTGTTTTCTCTTTAAAGGGAAAACCAATGAACGTGTTTGGGCAACGCCTGGATCTTTTATACAAAAATGATGAAATGTACAGTCTGATGAGAGCGCTGGATGTAGAAGAATCTATTAGCAACCTGCGTTTTGACAAGGTTATCCTGGCAACGGATGCAGACGTGGACGGTTTGCATATTCGCAATTTGCTTCTTACATTTTTTCTTCATTACTTCGAACCACTTATAAAGCTTGGCCATATCTACATACTTGAAACGCCGATCTTTCGTGTACGCAACAAAAAAGTCACCCATTATTGTTATTCAGACAAAGAGAAAGTCAACTCCATCAGAGAATTGAAAGGACGATCCAGAGATGCAAAAAACGTCGAGATAACAAGGTTTAAAGGGCTTGGTGAAATTTCACCACCAGAGTTCAAACAGTTTATAGGTGACGATATTCGCCTCAAACAAGTCCAGATTGACTCCCTGAGCGAGGTAACCAGAGTGTTACGATTTTATATGGGTAAAAATACTCCAGAGCGGAAAGATTATATTATGGATCGCTTGGTTTAGAGGACTTAATCATGAAAGAATTGACCCTTGATAGAACTCAATATGGCAAACTACATCAATTATTTGATGAAAATTTCCTTGATTACACGTCCTATGTCATACGGGAAAGAGCAATTCCTGACATTGACGACGGTTTGAAACCTGTACAACGCCGACTTCTGCAAACTCTTTACAATATGGATGATGGCAGATATCACAAGGTTGCCAATGTTGTCGGTGACACCATGAAATTACATCCCCATGGGGATGCCTCTATTTATGCCGCTCTGGTTAATATTGCCAATAAGGGATATCTTATTGACAGGCAGGGCAATTATGGGAACATCTTCACAGGGGATAAGGCCTCTGCGGCCCGTTATATTGAATGCCGATTATCTCCACTTGCCCTGCAAACCTTATTTAATAATGACCTGACAAAGTTTGTCGATTCCTACGACGGACGACTCCTGGAACCTGTATCTCTACCTGCTAAAATACCATTACTGCTTCTTCTAGGTGCTGAAGGGATTGCTGTTGGCATGGCCACCAAAATAATGTCTCATAATTTTGGTGAATTACTATCTGCTCAAATAGATATACTTCAGGAAAAAGAAGTCGTCATTTATCCGGATTTTATCCGCGGCGGAATCATAGATGTTTCTGCATATGAAAATGGCAGTGGTCGTCTTCGGTGCCGAGCCAGGATTGAGGAGCTTGATGAAAAAACTATTGTTATAAAGGAGTTACCATATAACATTACAACTCAATCCCTTATTGACTCTGTTGAAAAAGCCGCCAAATCAGGCAAGGTCAAGATTGCTTCTATCAATGACTATACCGCAGAAGAAGTTGAGGTAGAAATTAAACTTCCACGCGGCGTCTATGCGGCAGAGACAATAAATGGTCTCTATGCATTTACTGATTGTGAAATCAGTGTTTCTTCAAACCTTGTACTGATTCGCGACAATATGCCTTGTCAGCTTGGTGTCGATGAAGTTTTACGACATAATACCGATAAGCTGGTCAATGATCTGGAAAAAGAATTATATATAGAGCGTGACAGATTGAAAGACAAGCTGCATGCACGAAAGCTTGAACAAATCTTTATCGAAGAAAGACTCTATAAAAAGATAGAAGAAATTACCAATCAACGGGACCTTAAGAAGACTGTCAAGAATTCACTTGAACCTTTTGCAGGTGAATTGATTCGAAAGGTATCCCCTGATGACATTGAACGTTTGCTCGAAATTCGGATCAGGCGCATATCTCGTTATGATATCAATCGCCAGCAAAAAGAAATACGCCAGCTGGAAACAGAAATTAAAAGGATTGAAAAGCAACTTGAAGATATAATTGGGTTTACAGTTTCATATCTTAAGTCCATCCTGCAGAAGTACGGTCCCCTGTTTCCAAGGAAGAGTGAAATAAAACAATTTGATGAAATTGAGGCAAGAGATGCAGCTATTTCTAATATTCAATTTTGCTATCAAAGGGAAAGTGGTTTTCTGGGAAATAAAGTTCATGTAGAAAATAAGAAAAAAGATATTGCGATCAATTGTTCTGAGTATGATCGCATTTTACTCATCTTTTCAGACGGCCGATACAAGGTTATAAATGTCATTGAAAAGGTTTTTATTGGACACGACCTTTACTATATGGATGTTCTTGGGAAAGACCAGACCTTTAACCTGGTATACAGAAATGGCCTGGACAAGATGACCTATGCCAAAAGATTTAAAACGCCGAAATTTATCCTGGGTAAAGAATACTTGCTGTTTCCAGAACATAAACGTTCTTTAATACAGCTCCTGGTTACTGGCAACGAAGGCATCAGGGTTAGAACCAGTCTTGTGCCGTCATCCCGAGCCAGATACAATAGCCTGGAGCTTGACCTTGATGATTTTTTAATTAAAGGTGCTGCTGCAAAAGGGAAAAGGGTGAGTAACAGAGTCGTAAGGCGTGTGTCAAATATTACAGGCAAGGCAAAACCCAAAAAAGAGGTTCTTCAAACCTTGCCAGAGCATGAAAAACCTAAGGGTGACAAGCAGGAGCCTGAAAAGAATCAAGAATGATGCTTCGAGCAATCCGTCTTACCCAAAGAAAAAGATTTAGAGTGTTACAAAACTACTCTCCCCAGGACCTGTCCAGTCGTTATCAAAGAGTTTTGACCAGGTCAGACATGTTTTTTCGTAATTGCTTGTATTGTTTAGCTGTGAGACCCGCACCTAAAGCAACTTTTTCAGCCATCTCAGTGCTCATAAAATCACTGGGCGTATGTGAATCCGAATTGACAGCCAACAAGGCGCCAGCCTTTAGGGCAACTTTTGCAACGTGACCGTTGGTAAGGCTATGACCTTTTCTTCCAGATAGCTCCAGGAATATCCCTCTGGCAGCTGCCATTTCTGCCTCTTCTTCTGTAAGAAATCCGGGATGTGATAGAATTTCAACACCTGCTTCCAGAGCGGCCCTGTTGGTTCCGGGCATGACAGGCTCAACTGGGGTTTCACCATGCACAATAACCAGGCGGGCACCTGCTTCCCTGGCTCTTGCCGTGAGTGAACCAATAAGGATCGGTGGAACATGGGTCAGTTCAATCCCAGGTATAAGGCGCGTTTTTGAGTGAGGATTTAATTCTTCCGCAGCCCTTACTATCCTTGGAAGGACAAAGTCTAGATTAGACATGTCAGCATGGTCTGTTATGGCCACGGCTTCATAGCCCAACGCCTCAAAACGACGAAGATGTTCTGCAGGAACCAAAGCTCCATCGCTAAACAGGGAGTGAGAGTGCAAATCGATCATAATGTCCACCTTGGTTAACATGTTAACCACTTAAGAGTAAAACCTAATCCTTTACGTTAACTTTCCTTTCAGGGAATGCTTACCCGCATTTTCAACGACAACAAAGACAATATCGCCAACTTCAGGGCTTGGGCCTTTTGGTTGAAAATGTACAATATGGTTCGTAAGTGCTCTTCCCTGAATCGAACCATCGTTTATCTTTTCCACTATCACCTCAAGATTACTGCCAACATATTCATTATTGCGCTCAAGACTTATCTGATCTTGCCGAGATTGAAAAATTTTCAATCGTTCTGATTTTACATCTTCAGGTACCTTGTCGTCAAATTGTTCAGATCTGGTGCCAGGTCTATCTGAGTATTTGAATGAAAAAGATCCATGAAAACGAACTGTATTCAACAGATCCATGGTTTCCTGATAATCGAAATCAGATTCACCAGGAAACCCAACGATAATGTCGGTGGCAAGTGCAATATCTGGCCTGTAACCCTTCAGAATATTAACCTTTTCCAGATACATCTCTGATGTGTACTTCCTGTTCATTCTTTTTAAAACAGCATTGGAACCAGATTGAACGGGAAGGTGAAAGTGCGGGCATAAAATATCAATTTCGCCAAAACAGCGCATCAATTTATCTGACAGGTCTTTTGGGTTCGATGTGGTAAAGCGAAGACGCTTGAGGCCTTTGATACGCGACACACTATGGAGCAAATCACTAAAATCAGTTTCACGAGAGGAGACGCTGTTTGTTTGCCCATATGAGTTTACATTCTGACCAAGCAAGGTTATTTCACAGATTCCACGGTCAATCAGGAGTGTTACCTCCTCTAGTATATCATCAAGAGGCCTACTTATCTCTCTTCCCCTGGTTTCTGGGACTACGCAATAGGCACAATAATTATTACAGCCCTGCATAATGGTAACAAATTTTTTATAATCAGTTGGAGCAGGGGAGACAGCACTGTCTTTTGACAGAAGCAGTTTCTGAAAAGGTGGAATAGAAAAATCACTGGAAAGGTTTGTTGCAATTTCATGCTTTGTTGGATCAAGATCAAGGCGTTCAAGCATTGCAGGAATCTGGTAAATTTGCTGGGTACCAGCAACCAGGTCTACATGTTTCATACGCTTGAAAATACGTTTTCCTTCTTGCTGGGCAACACAACCGATCACCCCCACGCGGAGGGAAGGGCGCTTCTCCTTTTCCAAGCGTAATTGCCCAAGCATGCTATATACTTTTTGTTCGGCTTTTGCTCGAATACTACAGGTATTTAACAACACCAAATCAGCATCTTCTGCCTTAGAAACTGTAAGATATCCTTGCTCAGCAAGCATTTGCTCTATAATTTCAGAGTCTCGCTCGTTCATCTGACAGCCAAAAGTTTTTATGTATAAGTGCCTTGTTAGCATAAACCTGTAAATCGGGAGATTAGATTAATAGGACTGTTCGTGTAGAAAAACTTAATTTAACTGATACTCGCAACAAAGAGCAGATAACAGGTACAATGCTTCCCTGTACCTTGAACGCAATAAATTAAGCTTCACCAATCCGTTTTTCACGTCGAGGGTGGAAAGGGTGGCTAAACCATCATATCCTTCAAATAAAAATTTCAAAAAGCCAATCTTTCTAGGATGAATGGTTAAGTAAATATCTATCAGGGCGCTAGAATTCTTTCCGGCAACCAGATTAGACGGACAAGCTTGCATCAACGTCTCCAATAAAGAGTTTGTATTTTTCAAGAACAGGGTTAACGTATTCACTTATGTATTCTTCTGTCTGTTCAGCTGCTCTGCCAGTGAATTCCTGAAAATTACTGAGCAAGCCTTCCAGTTCATCCAGTTCAAAAGGAACACGCTTGTCCAAGGCAAGACGAGATAGCAGGTCGTTTTCTTTTCCTTCCTGTTTTACTGCCAAACCTGCATCAACTGAATGATCACGAATTACCTCGTGCATTTCCTGACGACTTTCACCTCTTTCAACACATGCCATAAGTATCTTTTCAGTGGACATGAATGGTAACTCAGAATTCAGATGCTTTTCAATTTGTTTGGGATATACAACCATATCACTGGTAACGTTAACGTATAACTTTAATATAGCATCTGAAAGGAGAAAAGCTTGAGCCATATCCATCCTGCGTATGGCGGAATCATCAAGTGTTCTCTCAAACCATTGATTTGCAGCGGTTGCGCTAAAATTAGCAGGTAAACCCATAAGTTTTCTTGCAAGCCCGGTAAGGCGTTCTGAGCGCATAGGGTTTCTCTTGTAAGCCATGGCTGAGCTGCCAACCTGTTTTTTGGCAAAGGGCTCTTCCTGGACTTTAAGATTTGAGAGTAGTCGCATATCAACACCAAACTTATGAGCTGAAGCGCCTATGCCAGCAAGAGTTTCGGCAGTTTTCATATCAAGTTTGCGAGGGTAGGTTTGCCCTGTTACAGGAAAAAACTCTGCAAACCCTAATTTTTCAGAAACCAGGCGGTCAAGTTCGCGAACCTTTGCATGGTCACCTTCAAAAAGTTCAATAAATGTTGCCTGAGTGCCTACTGTCCCTTTGGCTCCACGGGCTTTAATTTGCTTTTCGAGGTGTTCAATATATTCAAGATCCATAATTAAATCCTGAATATATAAAGTGTTTCTCTTGCCAACAGTAGTTGGCTGGGCAGGTTGGTAGTGCGTAAACCCTAATGTTGCTAGTGACTTATGCTTAAGGCAAAAGCTGGAAAGGTTATTGATGACGTTCACCAGGGCTTTTTTGATAAACGCCAGGGCTTTCCTCTGGACAATGAGATCTGTGTTGCAAACTACAAATTGAGAAGTAGCTCCAAGATGGATAATGGCCTCGGCTTTTGGACATTGCTGACCATAGGCAAAAACGTGAGCCATGACATCATGCCGGATCTCTTTTTCTTTCTTTGCAGCTAGTTCGAAATCAATATCATCCTTGTGAGCTTTTAGCTCATTAACCATTTCAGGGGTGACAAGCTTCAAGCCTAGCTCTAGCTGGGACTCTGCAAGGGCAATCCAACAGCGCCTCCAGGTAGTAAATTTAAAGCGTTCGGAAAACAATTCCTGCATCTCACGGCTTGTGTATCTGCTCACAAGGGGCTCTTGGTAAATATCTCTACTCATCTTGACTCTCTACAGGTTAATCTATTACATAAGCTATCTCGTTCATAGCCTTGAGTTATCGTATAATTATTAAAAACTTACAGGTGTTAAAGGGGCCTTAAACCCAACGGTTGTACCAGTATTAGTCTGAAAAGTCCAGCGTTAGAGTCTCAAGGCGTTATTTACACACATATATGCAATGTCGCATAATATATATTATGTTAAATTATTACATATATTGTAAAATCAGCTGGTTGGAGCGATGGCGAGTGCATGCGCTTCCCAGCGAGACTGTCCCCTGTAGGTGGACTTCTTTAATTTAAAAGCAAGTTTTACAGGATCCTTGGCAAGCTCAGCATAAGAACTCATACCAAAACCAATTCCACTTATTCTACTCCCATTACAAGGTATCGTGAATTTAAGATGGTTTTTAACTGTTCCAATGTTTTTAATTTGTAAATTATCCAGCAAGAATACTGGCTCATGATTACCTGAACCAAAAGGACCTAGCCTGCCATAGAGTTCTTTGAATTTTTTATCATCAATCTCATTCATGTTTGGGTAATAATCTATTTGAATATCCTTTACAAACTGATCAGACTCGTGCCATACGTTCTGAATCTCAACATTAAAGATTTCCCGAAACACATCAACCTTGTTACTTGCAATCGTTAAGCCTGCTGCCATTGCATGCCCACCAAACTGAACCAGCTCGTTAACGCATTTATGTAATATATTATACAGGTTAATACCTGGCACCGAGCGCCCTGAGCCCTTTAATATTCCTTCATCTTCAGCGGCCAGCCTGGATAAAACTATTGCAGGCACATGGAATTTATCAACAAGGCGCGACGCGACGATTCCCACAACACCTGGATGGTATTCCCCATGCACAACTAAACCTTTTGCCTCGTTTTTCATGTATTGATCGCATTGTTTTATGGCTGATTTTGTTGCCTCAGCTTCCAGTTGCCTACGTTCCTGGTTTACTATTTCCAGATGTTCAGCAAGTTCCATGGCTTTGTCTGTGGTTTCGCACATTAATAATCCCAGCGCTAACTCAGGGTTCCCTATCCTCCCAGCAGCGTTTAAACGTGGTGCCAGTCGGTACGAAACATCTTCTGCAGTGATATCTCCTTCTTTTAAGGAAGCTTTTTCACACAATGCCCATAAGCCTGGTCTGGATCGTTCTTTTAAAACTTCAAGCCCGCCCTTCACCAAAATACGATTTACACCTATCAGGGGAACCACATCTGCAATTGTTCCAAGGGCCACAAGGTCTAGATATCGCTTTAGATTTGGGGCGGTGTCCTTAGTCCAGAAACCCTCGGTGGTCAAATACTGCCTGATCCCCATTATTAGATAGAAAACAACCCCTACACCTGAGAGTTCTTTAAATGGAAAAGGACAATCTTTTCTTTTGGGATTAATTATAGCATCAGCTTCAGGCAACAACTCTGGCGGTTCATGGTGATCTGTGATTAAGACATGAAAACCAGTTTTCTTCGCAAATTCAACCTCTTCTCTTGCCGTTATTCCACAGTCAACTGTAATTAAGAGTGCGGGTAGAGCTACCCTTTTGGATAAATTCTCCAAAGCATTACAGTTAAGGCCGTACCCATCACGTAAACGACTTGGCAGATAACAAATAGCATCAATATCTAAAGATTTCAAAAAATCACTGAGCAGCACTGTTGCACTTTTACCGTCAACATCATAATCGCCGTGAATAACTACAGGAATACGTTCTTTGAATGCTTTTATCACAAGAGCAATTGCATCTTCCATGCCCTTCATCTGCAAGGGACTTGGCAGACCAGACAAACGAGGGTATAGAAAGCCAATGGCTTCCTGTTCAGTCTTAAGTCCTTTTTGGCATAATAAATTTGCTAGGATATACGGTACATCCAGCTTATGCGCCAAATCCTGACAAGCATCTCTGTCAATCTCTTCCACGCCCTGTCTGATTTGAAACGCAACCGTGTCCCCAGGAGTCCTGCCGGCATCATGCTTCACTTTAAGTACTCTCTTTAAGTATATGTATTATCATTTATAATTGAGTCTATATGTGTAAATATATTCATCGTGTCATCAGGCGCATACCAAGCAAGGTTATTGTCCTTCTTGAACCAGGTAAATTGCCTCTTAGCATATCTTCTTGTATCCCTCTTCAGCAAATCAAGAGCTTTTTCCCTGGACCACTCATTTGCAATATGTTTACACGCATGCTTGTAGCCAATCGATTGCATGGAAGGCAAGTGACCAGAATACCCCATGGTCAACAACTGCTCAACCTCTTCCAGTAGCCCATTTTTCATCATGCTTTCTGCGCGATAGGCTATGCGCTCATAAAGCTCTTCACGTTTTCTGGTCAGACCAATCTGTATCATGTTTGTAAACAATCTGGGCTTTATGACCTTTTCTTGCTCTTTGATATGGGAAGACCATGGTTTGCCTGTTAATAAAAATATCTCAAGCCCCCTGATGAGTCTTTGCTTATCGGTTTCAGAGATTCTTGAAGCAGTCACAGGGTCTTTTGTTTTTAATTCCTGGAATAATACCTTGCTTCCTTCACAAAGCAGGCGTTGCTCCAGAGACCTACGAACTTTATCACTGGTTGGCAATGCGTCGAACAA
>CAMYOP010000027.1 GCA_947260045.1 uncultured Desulfobulbaceae bacterium | reverse complement strand
TGCCTGGGTGTCCACATTGCTTCCCTGAATCACTGCACCGATCAAATTTTCCCGTCCGCTCAACTCAGGAACAGCCAGAACAACAGAGTCACTTACCCCTGATACCTGCTTGACAAGATTATTGATCTCTTCCAAATCCACCCGTTTTCCACCCACCTTGATGACAGTATCAGAGCGGCCTTCCAGCGAAAACGTGTTTTCCGACTGTGCACTGACTCGGTCACTAGCCATAAAATACCCATGACTATCAATGGGCAAGTCAGGTGATATATAGGGCGAGCGTACAGCCAGGCGATTTGCTGTGATCTTCCAGTCAATTGTCGAAAATGGAGTGAAGAATTCTTCCCCTAAAAACCTGTTGCGACTTGCAATGCCACCTGTTTCGGTGGAACCATAGACCTCTATAATACCCATCCTGTTCTGCTTACAAAAAGTATCATTGTCTGCCTTCTCAAGCATTCCCGCGGATGAAAAAGCCAGCCGCAAGGACATTTTTTTTGATCCCAGCCCACGATAATGAGCAGGGACACTGGCAAGGATGGTCACCTTTCTTTCCCTAGCAATATGCACTATCTCGCCAGGAAAGGATGGTGTCTCGTTGACAACACTTGCAGATGACACAAGGGGAAGAACAACAGAAAAAAGCAGTCCGTAAATATGGTAGGGCGGAATGGTTGCCAAGATGGTGTCTTGCTCAGTAACGCTGTAATGGCTGGCAAGATAATATGCTTCACTGAAAATATTTTGTACCGTTTTAGACCATACCTGAGGTGATCCCGTTGATCCTCCCGTAAAAATCTCAAGCAGGATGGACTCAGGTGAAACATGTTCACTGGTGGATAGTTTCAAAGAAGCTTCCACCTGTGGACTGATTACCTGCAAACCCGTTGGGAACTCTCTGCCAGGCTCAGATATAATTGTTGTAAAACCTGTTCTCTCCTTAATTCTGGCAAGGGCTTTGGCTGAAGAGGAATAGGGTAAAAAAAGAGTTGGCCCACCAGCAAGGGACGCTAGCAGTGCGGCAGCAATGACTGCTTTATCATCTGCAGCGAGGCAGACAGGGAGGTTATTATGAGCAGTGTCTGCCAGAGTGGCTTGAAGACTTGCAGCCATCTTGTACACATCACCATAGCTTGCTCCATTGCAGACAAAATGCTTTTCTGGAAACTTGGGCCCTTGCAGTAAGCCTTGTATAAAGGTTTGCATTACGTGCTTATAGTGAGCGCTCATCTGTATTGTCTACAGTCCTGCCAAAAGATTGTTCACTCAGGCTTCTATCCCGTGGCATGAAGGTATCATTTTCCATTTCTCTTTTGACAACCTGCTTAAAGAGTTTAGCCATTTTTATTGACTGCGGCTCATCACCATAAAAAGTGTTCCAGGCGTAATCGAGCAAATCCTTTAATTTATCGGGACTCATATGCTTTGGTTGATACACCACCTGATCCGCTGAATATTTATCCCAGTCATGGGTCAAAATGCGCTTGTCTCTACTGAGTTCATCGTAAGCTTTGGTATGTGGAAATGGTGTCAATACTGTAAATTCAGCTAGGTCAAGTTCAATTTCCAGCAAAAAATCGATCAGGCGCTTAATGGAGTCCTCGGTATGAGAGTCAAGCCCAAGGAGGATGGTTCCCTCTACTCCAATCCCATGATCATGATAGCGCTTGATACGCTCTTTAATATAATCGGAAGTGTCAAAAACTGCCTGATACACATACCAGGCTCCTGCCTTGGCTGCCAGATCCAGCACTTCCACCTTGTCTTCAATGGGATGGGAACACCAATTTTTCTTGAGGGGAATCATTTCCCGAAACAGATCCATTTCCCAGGTGGTATCCTGCGCCAAAGAATTATCGACCAGAAACAACCTGTTATTGTCGATTCCAACAATCTCTTCCACGACCTTGTCGATGGGCCTTGGGCGAAAAACTCTTCCACCAAGATACGATACCGCACAGGGATAACAGTTAAAACGGCAGCCACGGGAAGCGTGCACCAGATCAACCATCTGCACACCCTTATGATTGTAGAGCCTGCGATTGAGAATATCTCTACGGGCCGGACCAACAAGATTAATATCAGGTCTATCATTTATGAAATCATAACGAGACTGCAAATTCCCTTGCCTGAAATCGGAGAGAACCTGTTCCATCCGCCCTTCTGCCTCACCAAGAAAAACAGCGTCTGCATGTTCCATGGTCTCTTCGGCATGGAGCATGGTGGCAATACCACCAAAAATGACCTTGATTCCTTTTTTGCGGTAGATATCAGCAATCTCCCAGCCCCTTTTCACCTGGACTGTAAGCATCATGGAGATACCAACAAAATCAACATCTTCATCAAAATCAATTGTTTCCAGATTTTCGTCGACAAAATCAATGCCAACATAATCAGGAAGAGCTGCAGCAAAAACTACAGGGCCATGGGGCGGTAGGTGAAACTCTGTCTGCCTGTCCAGTTTGGCCCATTTGGGGTATATCAGTTTAAATTTCATTAGAAACTATCAGCACTAATTAAGGTCATTTTGAGAGTGTACCCAGCATGGCCAAAGTTTTTTAGCTCCAGGACTTCTGGAATGAGGCTGGAGTTTTTTTCCTTACATGATTGCCCGATAACGGAGCGTTCCATGATCAAATCAGGACTATAACTTTTTATCTGCCAACAGTCATCCACATCTGGCCAAACGTCAAGAACCCTCCCGTCATTTTTTTCATAACGGCACACAGCAGATTTTTCCGATACCAGTCCACGGGATTCTTTTCCAGTGGGCGGCTGAAAAATAAGTCGGATGTCGCGCATCAGACCTTCTGCAAACTGTTCATTATCAAAAGGAGACAATGCACGGTCAATATGCAAACTATTTTCATCACTTGAACGTGCAGCAAAAAGAGTGAGTCCTTCAATAGTGATCAACGCACATTTAATGCCGCTTTTAGAAAGCGTTGTTACTCCAACAACAGTGCTGCCAGAACCGTCTCTCATGGTAAAATCGATGGAATGGACAAACTGCCAGTTGCCAAGGGGAAAGACCTGCTTACAGACTGGTGTCTTCTGCCCATCTTTATTTTCCATAATGGAAGGCAAACGCAGCTGTTCTTTATCTGCACAGGAAGTGAAAAATAAACTTATTATGAGCAGAGTAGGGAAAAAATGTTTCATCTTAGTAAAAAATGGAAGAAGTAGTCGTTACGATATCAAAATACCATGATAGAGACAAGAAGCCTCTTATTGTACATTCGCGATGGATAAGCTGGACCATGTTTCCCAGCAAGGTGTGTCCCAATAAGAAACTACTTGCAGATCACCTTGTTTCTACCTGCTTTTTTTGCTTCGTAGAGTGCCTGGTCGGCCCTGTTAATAAAGTCACCGCCACTTTCATTGGCTCCATACTGCGTAACCCCAAAGCTGCAGGTAACCTGTTGATTAATGGAGAACGAATGTGAGGCGATCTTTGAACGGAGTTTTTCTGCAAACAAAATTGTAGCCTGCCTATCATTTTGAGGAACAAGCACAACGAACTCTTCTCCGCCCCACCGGGCAACAACATCTGCTTCTCTTGCATTTGTACGAATAAGTTTTGACATTTCTATCAGGACCTTATCACCTGACATGTGGCCGAAGGTATCGTTAATGGTTTTAAAGCGATCAACATCAAACATAATAAGTGAGACAGATGTTTTGTACCGTTTGGAACAGGAAATTTCTTTCTTGAGTCGATCATTAAAATACTGCCTGTTGTAGAGCTCGGTCAGCGTATCTATCATGGCCTGTTTTTTCAGGACATTATTGATATATTCCAGTGATTCAACATACTCTTTTCGCTCGGAAATATCACGAAACGAGATAACAGCACCAGTCGTACTGCTATTTTGAATTACTGGAGAACAGGTCACAGAAACAGGTATGACTTTTCCATCTTTTCTGGAGAAAGAGACCTGATCACTTCGGAAAGTATCCTTATTATTCAAGGTCTGGAGAACAAACTTTTCAGAGACTTTAAGCTGGGAACCGTCTGCCTGTTTGGTATGGACGAATTCGTGAAAAGGTGATCCCAGAATATCCTGTTCATCCACCTGAAGAAGCTTATAGGCCTCAGGGTTGCAAAAAGTGATGATAGCATCTTGATCGACCACAAGCATACCATCGCCAAGCGCGGAGGTAATTATTTTGAGTTTATTTTCATTATAGGAAATTTTTCGTTCCAGCTCATCTTTGGCTTTCAAGGTCTCAATGAGAGAATTGAGCGATTGAGAAAAATCACCAAAAAAGTTAAGCCGCTGTTCCAGATCCCCATCGGCGATCCGTTTTGTCTGTGTGTTTAATTGTTGAAGAGTAGCCTGCAGTTCTCTCGCAGGAAGAGCAAGCCTGTTATTTTCACTTACCTTTGCTGATAAATCCCCTTGTGCCAGTTTCTGCTGAAACAAATATGTTTCCCGGACAAACTCTAAAAACTGGGAATATTGATTAAAAAATTCATCTGTCTCTGATTGCCTGGGGTGTAATTGTGGAGTATGGGGAAAGTTCTTTTCAGCGTCCTCGATTCCTTTTGCCATGACCGTTTCCAGATACATTGCAAAAACCCGATGGAGTGATAGAGACATTTTATTCATGAAGACCTCTAATAAGCCAAGGTTGACACTGATTTTTCCTTAACTAACTGCAGCTTAACTTGTAATCAGATACCCGGCTTTTGCAAGCTGTTTATTGCCTGCACTGCAAAGTTTTCCAGTTTACATTACAGATTTAGAG
Organism: uncultured Desulfobulbaceae bacterium; assembly: GCA_947260045.1. GTDB lineage: Bacteria > Desulfobacterota > Desulfobulbia > Desulfobulbales > Desulfobulbaceae > CAMYOP01. Next base: position 20,993 of record CAMYOP010000027.1, on the reverse strand, counting down.
TCGCTAATGGCTGGTCTTCAGTTTCAAAAGAAGCAAGAGCATACAAAATAGGCAGACGTAAACCGCCCTGACGTTTACTGAACAGTAAATTCAGAAGATGGTATTTCCCTATTGATGCTCCTATTGCCAAAAGTCATCAAGGTGAAAGAATCAGGTCCTTCAATAATTTTTACGCTGTCCAGCAAACCTTGCTGATCAGCAAGTTTGAGCTCAATCCTGTTAATCAGAGCAGACAGGGCCTTTTCTTTGGGGCTCAGTAGAACAATCCCGTCATCAGGACCAGAAACAGAAAACATATCATTATCTGAAAAACGACCATCAAGCCAATTACTGATCTCAGCCAGGACAAACTGCATGGCAGTTACCTGCATTCCACGATCTTCAACAAACTGTCCGTCCTTCTCTATATATTTTTTCACTCCACCATCATGCATGATTAATATGGAAGGGATCGGACTTTTATACTCCCAGCGCAGTGACTGAGGAGCCTGAAAGGTAAAAGTACCGGTTGAGACAATGGGTCGGGCAAGAATTTTCAGGTGCTTTTCCTGGACAAAATCAGCCTGAATCGAATGCAAATCAACGTGTGACTCTTCTGTTGGACCTGCAAAAGTAACATGCGAAGAAAATAGAATAATTAGAGATATGAGCCAAATAAGCTGTATCATTAAAACATCCCGCCGTTGACTGAAATGACTTGTCCTGTCATATAGGATGCCGCATCTGAGCAGAGAAAACCAACCACACGGGCAACCTCTTCAGGCCTGCCGATACGGGCCATGGGAATCATGTTTTTTATGTGATCCCTGGGAACATCCTGAATCATATCTGTCTCAATCAAACCTGGCGCGACAACGTTTACCCGTATACCAAGCCTGGCAACTTCAGAGGACACTGCTTTACTGGCTGCATTTAAACCTGCCTTGGCAGCGGAGTAGTTTGCCTGGCCACGGTTAGCCACCAGCGAACTGGCAGAAGAGATTGAAACAATTGCACCTTTACGCTTGCGCACCATTTTTTCAATCACAGGCCTGCTCATATTGTAAAACCCGTTGAGACTGGTATCAATGACCGACTGCCAGTTTTCAGGCGGCATCATTATGAATAAACCATCTGCGATGATACCAGCATTATTGATAAGTATATCAATAGCGCCCAGGCGACCTGCAACATCCTCGACAACTTTTTCCGCTGCCTTGCAATCCCTGACATCAAACTGATAAATCTCACCTTGGCCGCCAAGCTCTTCAACGTGGGCCAGAGTCTTTTCTGCGCCTTGTTTATCGCCCATATAATTTATAACGACATATGCTCCGCAACGCGCTAATTCAAGACAAATTGCTCTACCGATACCTTTACTGCCGCCTGTTATAATGGCTATTTCTTGCTCTTTTTCTATGGTCATGTCGCTTCTTCCTGGAAGAGTTGCAGAGTAATTGAACTGATTTTTTTCTTGTCCATGTGCTGCTCACAGGACACTTCTCGAAGGTTGCCAAAATTAAAGGTGTTTTCAGCTTTGCTGATTATTTCAGCGCCAAATGGCAGGGAATCTATGTAAAAATCAGCTTTTTTGACGCCAACCAGCCAGCCTTTTTGCTCCGAGTCCATACCTTTGGTTTTAATTCTGTCCCATCCATTACACACCCCGGCACTCTGAGCTGCAAGCTCCACCAGAATCAAATTAGGAACACCGTTCATATCTGCCATGGGCCACGTTTTACGTACCTGACAGTGAGTGCGGGCATATGTGACGTCAATTTCAAGCACCTCTTCCACAAGCAGCATATTGCCACGATGGGGCAGAAGGTCCTCCAGAGTTACATCGGAAAGGAGTACTTTGGTCATGAGTTATTATCGACACTGATTTTTGATATTGATATCTGACTATTACGGATGCACCAAAGGAAAGCACAAGCAAACAAGATGACAAATTCCCGTAAGCATTATATTATATAGCATTATTTACAATCTGGTACAATTTTAGAAACTCTTGCAGAGTCCTTACCCTGCTGGTACCAATTTTATTACCATAACCATCTGTATTATAAATATATTATGAGTGAACTGACAGAAGAGCTAAAAAACAAACTAGTTGATATTTTAAACCTGCCAAAAGAACGACTGGAAAATTTTGATGAGAATGGTCAACTGGTTGGAGGTGAGCTCGGCATCGACTCCATTGATGTTTTGGAAATGGTGGTCATGGTCGAAAAAGATTATGGCATTGTCATCAACAATCAGGAAGTCGGCCAAAAGGTTTTTTCCTCCCTTGCAAACCTTGCTGATTACATACGAGAAAATTCTACCAACACATCTACTTGACTAACAAAACTGTCTATATCAGTGGCGTAGGTATAATTAGCCCACTTGGTTCGGGACTTGCAGACACAGAAAATGCACTGCGTGAAAACCGTACCGCAATAAGCTCTTTAAACCTGTTCCCCCTTCTCCAGGGAGCTCCCTTGCCAGTTGGCCAGGTGAAAACCCTTGAGGAGTCAAATCTACCACGAACACATCGTCTTGCTTTACATGCGGCCAGACAGGCTGCAGATGGCTGTACAAGCCCTCCAGATGCAATCGTCCTTGGCACCACCACAGGCGGCATACTCACTACCGAACAATTACTGAGAAAGGCTGAACATCAAAAAGAGCCCTATCGCCACCACGGCCTCAACACTGTGGCAAATGTAATTGCAGATGAACTTCGCATTACAGGCCCTGCCCTTGTTGTGTCCACAGCCTGTTCCTCAGGTGCTGTCGCCATTGGTATTGGCTTGAAAATGCTTAGATGCGGACAGGCTCAAACTGTCCTGGTCGGAGGTGCTGACTCACTGAGCCGCCTGACCTATTTTGGTTTTCACTCACTCCAGCTTGTTGATCGCAACGGCTGTAAGCCTCTGGACTATAACAGGCAAGGCATGGCTGTTGCCGAAGGAGCTGGAATGCTCCTGCTCACAACAAAAAAACCAAAACAGGTTGTGGCCAAACTTCTTGGTGCAGGCATAACTTGTGATGCCTATCACCCTGCTTCCCCCCACCCCCAAGGTCAGGGTGCTTTCATGGCAATGCAGAAAGCCATAATGGATGCAGGACTAGAAGCCAAAGATATTGACTATATTAACCTGCACGGCACAGGAACGCCTGATAACGATCTGGCTGAATCAAAAGCCATACACAAACTTTTCGCCTATCCTCCTTTGCTTTCCTCCATCAAAGGTGCCTTCGGCCATAGCCTGGCAGCCGCTGGCGCTATTGAGGCGGTGGTTTCCACTCTTACTGTTTCTAAAGACCTTGTTCCAGGCAATACAGGATTGCAAAATATCGATGCCGATCTTGGCCTGTCACCGCTACGTGATCCAGTAACACAGCCCTCCAGCATCGTCCTTTCCAACTCCTTTGGTTTTGGTGGAAATAATGGTGCTTTGGTGATTGGTTCAGCAGAGACACAATGCTCTCACGTCTATCACCAAGCACCTGAAGGGCTTGCTATTCATGGATACTCATGTCTGACGGGTGCAGGAAGCACTGCCAGTTCATTAAACAGAATGAAAAGCGGTGGTGCTGTCTCTGGAATGGCAGCAATAGAGACAATATCAGAAAATCTCCCTCAAAAGCTGATACGCCGACTCAAGCGTCTGCCGCGTATGACCTTATCACTTGCCCAGGGTGCGCATGATGCCTCTGGCTTTGAAAAACAAAAACCAGAGGCAGTGTTTATGGGGAGCAGCTGGGGAGCCCTGTCAGAAACCCATGATTTTTTAACCCGCCTCAACGAATCAGAAGAACGCTTCCCCAGCCCCACCGACTTTGTAGGATCTGTACATAATGGCCCAGCCAGTCAAGTTGCAATCATGTTCGGGGCAACGGGGCCAAATATAACCTGCAGCGGAGGAGACTACTCCTTTGAGCAGGCTGTCTGTGCAGCTGAGCTCATGCTTGATGATTCAACGCAATCAGCCTTTATCCTGGGCGCAGATGAGGGTCATGAAACATTTTCTTCGCTCCTTGATTCATCCATAGCAAGGGGGTCAAGCCTGGCTGACGGCGGTGCGGGATTGTATGTGAACAGATCCAGAGCGCATGCAAAATGTTATTTTTCCCTCCCCTTTTACAAAAGCTGTGAGTGCGAAGATGTCATGGCCGAACTGATTACCAGTCTTGGCAAGAAAACCAAAAAACTGGACAATTACGTCCTTGTGCTGGCTGGAATACCAGCTTCCATGCAAGAACTTGGAGAGGCGCAGCTCAAAAAATTTATCGCACTCACCAAGCTCTTTGCTCCAGTTATTCCCTACCGTCAGCTGACTGGCCAGTTTGGTTCTGCCTCTGCTGTTGCCGCAACTCTGGCTGCCTCTTGCATTGATGCCGAACATATCCCTGGATCACTTGTGGAAGGATCTGATATTACAATCTATCCCACGGATAAAATTCTCGTCCTTGGACTGGGAAAATACATTACTGCCATGGAATTTTCCAGGCCATGAAGGTATTACTTCTCTCGCCAAATACTCTCACTGTCCCCTACCCTGTATATCCCATTGGTCTTGATTATGTCGCTGGTTCCGTCTCGCCTGAACATGAGGTTCGTATTGTAGATCTCAATGTAAGCAGCCTGGAAAATCTCGAAACCATACTGTCTGATTATACACCTGCAATAATAGGTCTTTCCTGCCGAAACATAGACAATACAGAAGCTGGTGATTCTCAGTTTTTTATCAGTAAATATGCAAAAATTGTCAGCTGGCTGAGAGCCAATACAAAAGCTAAAATTGTCTGCGGGGGCTGCGGTTTCACCATCATGCCTGGTCAAATCCTTTCAGCTCTTGGCGCTGATTACGGTATTGTCGGTGAGGGAGAACGCTTTGGCTTACTGGTGGATGCCATCAATAAGCAGCAGGATCCAGAGCAGATCCCTGGAGTCATTTCAACGTCCTCTCCTCCGGGCAAACTCATTCCCAGCCCCTGGAAAGGCAAGAGAATACGAAACTTTCAGCCTGACTCCCCGCATAATAATTTTTACTTAAATAAAGGAGGCATGCTGAACCTGCAGACCAAGCGTGGCTGTAGCTTTCAGTGTATTTATTGCCCATACCCCTTTATCGAAGGGAAAAAGCACCGTTTGATTGAGCCAGATCAGGTTGCCAGAACGGCTTTAGAGCTGCAGGAGGCTGGAGCCAAATATTTTTTTATCACTGACTCTGCTTTTAATTCAGACATCAAGCACAGTCTTGCCGTGGCACAAGCATTTAAAACTGCGGGTGTATCAATCCCCTGGGGTGGATTTTTTGCCCCTGTCAAATTTCCTGACAACTATTTTCCCATCATGGCAGACGCAGGCCTTAAACATGTGGAATTTGGCACAGAGTCTTTAGCTGACTCAATGCTGAAGACCTACCGCAAACCGTTTCGGGTAAAAGATGTCTTTACTGCCCACCAGCAGGCGCTGGATGCTGGCGTACATGTTGCCCATTATTTTCTCCTGGGTGGACCTGGAGAGTCTTCCACCACCATTAAAGAGAGTCTTGACAATATAGAAAAACTGGAAAAAACCGTTCTCTTTTTCTTCATCGGCATCAGGATCTATCCCAACACCCCCCTTTATGATATTGCAATGGCCCAGGGGAAGATCAGCCCTGAAACAAATTTACTTGAGCCTATCTTCTACCAGTCCGATGCCATCGACCGCGAAGCAATTGATGCCCTTGTCAGAGCAAGAGTTGGCAAGCGTATCAACTGGCTCATCGGTTCTGGCGGTGATGATGGATCCAACATCGTCTCCAGAATGCATGAACGTGGATTTGTCGGTCCACTCTGGGAATACCTTATTCGTTAATAAACGCTTTATCTTGAAAATAATTTCATGAAAATGGTTGTGACATCCTCTCATAAAGTACTCATCATCGGCTCTGGCATCGGTGGTCTCAGCACGGCAATCATTCTGGCAAAACAAGGCTTTGAAGTTACGGTTCTGGAAAAAAATTCCCAGCCAGGTGGTCTTATGCGCAGCTATACCCGTGAGGAAATTGACTGTTCTGTGGGAGTGCACTACCTGGGATCTCTTGGCAAAGGACAAATCCTGCGAAAGTTCTTTGATTATCTTGGTGTCAGCGATAATATTCCTGTCACGCAAATGGGTAAAAACGGCATCATAGACCGCTACCTCTTTGACCCTGTCCCTGGTTTCCCATCACGCTTTGACCTGCCCCAAGGCTTTGATGCTTTTGCTGAAAACTTAAGAGACGCTTTTCCTGGTGAGCTGAAAAAAATAACGGCGATCCTTGACCCTATCCAAAAAGCCTCCAAACAGCTTCACGGACTGGATTTACTCTATGGGCATGACAACGACTTTTCCCTGCTGGATCAAACCCAGCCCCTTGGTGAAATTCTGGATGCACTTCATTGTTCACCAAGGCTTCGCAGTGTCCTGGCCATACCTTCCTGCTGGATCGGTGTGCCTTTAAATGACTGTCCAGCCTATTTTCACAACATGGCGCTGGCATCCTATGTTTCTTCCTCCTGGCGACTTACTTCGAGTGGTGCGGACATGGCTGAGGTTTTTGCCAGGCGCCTCAAAGAGCTCGGTGGTAAAATCATCACCAGAGCAGAAGTTACAGGCATTCTGGTTGAATCACGAGTTGTCAAAGGAGTGGAGCTGCAATCAGGAGAATCAATACCAGCCTCAAAGGTGATAGGTGCAGTGCATCCCAAGGTAATCCTCCAAATGCTTTCTCCTGGTGATGTGAAGCCATCGTATCAAAAACGTATCAGCAGTATTCAGGACACCCATGGTATTTTTTCAGTGCACATCAGCGTTGATGCAAAAAATCATCCTGAGATTCCCCACAATATATTCAAAATAGATACGGATAAAGATGGGAATGTGCCTGATCTCAGATACTACCAAATACGAAAAAGCGAAAAGAAAGGAAAAAACCTCCTGTCAATCCTGACATCCGGCAACGATGAATTATGGGCACCGTGGCAAAATACCAAAAGCGGACGTCGCGGCAGTGACTATCTTGAAGCAAAAAACAGACATGCAGAAGGGCTGCTTGAGGAAGCAGAAGGACTTTTTGGCAGCCTCAAGAGTTCTAAAATCATTGATGCCTACACCCCTCTCACCCTGCGGGATTGGGTAAATAGTCCAGGAGGAAGTGCTTATGGTGTGATGCGCTCATCAAGCCAGACACTGGCCACGGCACTATTAAACAGAACTGCCGTAAAAGGTTTGTACCTGGCTGGCCAAAATGTAATGGCACCTGGCATCATCGGCACCATAATGGGGTCATTCAGTACAGTAAAATTAATTCTTGGAACAGACGAATTCAATAAAACTATTTGTTTGTAAACACGCTGTGATCTGATTATTCCTTTTTCAGCCTAGGAAGAGTACGTGGGTCGACCAAAACTCTTTATTCCCTGGATAACCAGGCTTTATCAGACAACAGTCATAAGTGTCCAACCGACTGAAAATCTGCCGCTTTCTGGAATCATCCCCAAGATTTGATCTCCCTTTTTCAACCTTCCAGAAGAATAAAGCTCTTCGAGCATTATATAAAAAGAGGCTGCACCGCTATTGCCCTTGATGGCAAGATTTGTAAACCAGCGCTCCTCTGGTATATGAAAATCATTTTGCTTCAGACCAGCCATGAGGGGGCTCCTGAAATACTCTGAAGAGTAGTGAGGTAAAAACCAATCAACGTTCTCAGGCTTGAGGCCATGCTTGACAAGGACCAGAGGCAAACTCTCAGCTGCGATAACATGGATTATTTCCTGATTCAGCAGGCGGGCATCCTGTTTAATGGTAAAAACACCTTGGCTCTTTTCATTTCCTGCTCCTATGCAATCCCTCCAGCCAACAAGTGTGCCGTCCTCCTCTTTACGGGCGCCTGCATACATGCAGGCTTCCAGGTTCTGGGCATGGGAGGTGATTTCAATCCAGTTGACCTGAAGATTCAAACCATCTTGCCTGGGTTCTTTTTCAACCAAAACAGCACCCGCACCATCTGAAAGCATCCAGCGTAAAAATTCAGACTCAAAGGAAAAAGCCGGATGGTGTTTTTTTTCTCCCTGCCTCTTTGAGCTGCCTGTCATTTTCTGAAAAAAGTCTTCACGTAAAAAGGTAGAGGCAAGCTCAGAACCAGTGGCAACGACATTTTGGTTCATCCCTAAGGCAACGGACATCGCCCCATACTTTAAGGCAGTTATCCCTGAGAGACAAACGCCTGCTGTTGACATTACTTCACAGCTTGGACTAGCCAGTTCCCCATGCACCATGGAAGCATGTCCAGGCATAAGCTGGTCCGGTGAGGCGGTGCCGCAACAGAGGCAGTCAATGGACAGGTCAGACTTTTTCCCAACCTGCAAATTCCTTACAGCTTGAGCAGCCAGCTGAGCATTTGTATGGGTAGCTTTTCCCGTGCCCGGATCAATGGCATAATACCTGGTCTTGATTCCATTATTAGACAGTATAATCCGCCTTGTTTTGGCTGATACCTTGGTTACCTCACCCAGATACCTGTCCAGATCATTATTACCAACAGGCTCACCTGGCAAAAAAGCTGATATAGCCGTAATAAAAGCCTTCATTAATTATAACCTGGCATTATGATGACTACTTTCGAGAAGCTCGGCATAGAGCGTATAAAATCGTTTTTCATCAAGCTTTGTTTTAGTGACAGCATTGGTCAGGGTATAATAATCCAGATTATGGTTGACGATTTGCTCCTGTTTTTGACTATACAAAACAGTCCCAGGCAAAGGAGTCATTACTGTAATCATAGGTAAATCGATTTGCATTGCATCCAGATAAGCAGCAAGACGCTGAAAATCGTCCTCATCATAATCTGGCGAAATAATAAAATCACCTACAATGGTTATTCCTATTTCATTAAGGATTGAAATAGCTTCAGCGTTTATACTTGCCTTATTGGCCTTGTTCATGGCCGCAAGGCTCATGTCACTTATCTCTTCAAACCCGATAATAACTGCCCGGAGCCCTGCCTCCTTCCATTCACGTAACATTTCCGGATGACGGACCACTGTATCGGATCTGATATCAGCGAGATACTGTTTCTGGTGGCCTGATTCTTTAAGGGCCGTGCAAAGTTTCTTTGCCCGTCTAACATCGCCAAAGGTGTTGGCATCGACCAACCTGATAACTGGTATATCGCCCAGGAGTCCGATATCTCTCACCACAGCTTCAATAGATTTGGTCAGGTATATGCCGCCAGCCTGCCCCTTTATGCAGCAAAAAGAACAGCGATGGGTACAACCGTAGGCCGAAGCAACAAAACCCATATTGATACCCAGTTTCTCCAATATATAATGGGAGCGATACCTGCTGACTTTGTTATAGGCAGGAGGTCTTCCTTCAACCAGGTCAACTGTGATATTTTTCTGGGGAGACCATTTAATCGCATGGCCTGGGCGAGTTCGAATGACACCAGGGAGAAAAACCTCCTCTTCGTTCCCTGCAGAGAGAGAAGACACCAAGTCAGCAAATACTTTTTTACCGATACCAAGCACAATATAATCAACAACAGCCAGGTTGAAAAATAAAGGGTCATTGCTTGCATGAATCCCGCCTACAACCACAATGGGTTGGCAATATTCTTTTACCTTTGCCGCAAGCCACAACATGGTATTGGCTTCACACGTTACACCAGTAATCCCGACAATATCAGGGACAAATTCAGAAAATATCTCTTCTAAACCGTCAGGATCTGCCTTCAAATCAACGATGCGAACATCATACTGGAGAAGGTTCCCTGCCAATTCTTCCAGGGCAAGCGGCTCTCCACGAAAAATCTGCTTAAGCGAGCTTATGCCATAGCGCTCTTCTGGAATACTCCGACCGCAATTGGGAGGATTTATAAGGAGGATATTCATTATCTATTCTCTAACAAACTCAAGTAGCCCATGGAGAGCCCACATGGTAGCTTTACGTTTACTTTTAGTTTTTTCCCGGGACAGCAAGCCTCATTCATTTTAAGTGAATAAAAATAGAGAGACTACTCTTAGCTCTGCCCAGTAACATTAGGGCACAGTTGTTTTACTCACGCAAAAAAACAGTATTTTATATTGGCTTAATATGCCATTATTATTACAGAAGTTTTCAAGCGAACAAGAGGGATTATAGTAATAATAAACCAGATAGCTGATAAAGAATAAGCTTCATTTTACCCATATTTCTTCGCCAATGATTCGTGTTTCCCTCTATTTTCAATTCTTCATATTTGATAAATTAGCTAAACCCAAACAAACGAGCTGGAAGATAATTCAACGTCCTTAAATAATATAATAAGTATATAGAAAACTCAGCCACTTTCTATTTTAATGTTCTGCTGGAGGTTTTTTGGGGATGTAGATCGACATTTCAGATGTTCTGCCTGATACAGTTCTTTTACTTTTAATTTGCTAACTATTTATATAATCAGGTAAAGTAAAAGAGATATACAATCGGCAACATATAAGGTGAAAGCTGGTTTTTTATTATTAACTCAAGTTGCTGACTTGATCTATTTTCCTACAATAGCGTTATTTTTTTGAAACAATCTTTGGCCTGATTGGAGCATATCAACCGCAACAGCCATGACTGTATCAACAAGGACAAGTATAACATCTTCAGCAACAATGCCGATAGAACGAATTTTCTCTATGGCAAGGCTGAGTAATCGCTGTAATGCCTCTACTATGCTCAGGTCCTTCATTTCGTCGCTGCAGGCAAAGAAGAGCGTGCCAAGCGTCCGAGGGTCGTCATGACCACGCTGCTCAAACGCCAGGAAAATATAGCGGCTCATGGCAATGGTGATATGACCGACCATACCATCATAGTCTCGCAACTGAACTTCTCTTTCCAGGTTCAGGTAATGCTTCATCATCTTGAAGAATACCTCAATGTCCCACCGCTTGCCGTAGATGCGGATGATTTCTTCGTCCGGCAAATCAACTCTGGTGGACAATATTGCCAGCCACTGGCGTTTCTTATTGCGGTTACGGACAAAAACTATTTTTACCTTTTAACCTTTTTTTGTTTCCACCACTACACTGGTGAGGATTTTCGCTTTGCCCGGCCGTTTGCGCAACAGGCTGTACAGTCTGCCCAGTCTTACCCACTGGCCCTTGTGACGGTAGAATATTTTGGGTATGTCCTTGGCCATGCAGATCACCGGGAGATGTTTGCCGAGCCTGGCAAGAAGCGCCGGAAAACAAAACCAACTGTCCATCAGGATGTAATCTGCTCGTATCCCCATGCCTCTCACCCGTTTGACCATGGCTTCCAAGTGTTCCGTGGACTTGGTCATGGCTACAATGCGTCTTTTATATCCACAGGTTCGCTTGTCCAATTCCTTCTTGATTCCCTGAAGGCGCTTGTCAGCTTTGGCCGAAGAGCAAAGAACAAAGTCCAACGGCAAAAAACTGTTCCCATCGGACCAGCCCAAGGTCAGCAACTTGAACCCTTTCAGGCTGCGGCCACGGTTGTGGTCGTAAATCCAAGCCAATCGATCATAGGTGCTATCATCAAAGATCAATACTTTTTCGCGTTTTTCATCAGTCAACACATCGAAAAAGCGGACAACAACAGTTGCCAGAGACAACATGAATTTACGCCAGTTGTGTCTTGGATTCTTAAGAAAATCGTAAGCCGCATCCTTCTTAAACCCCAGAGCTTGGTTCCTTACAATCCCTTGGGAAAAGTTGACCCCTTCAAAGGGCAACATGAAAATAACTGCAAAAAGAGTGAGCGGCGACACACCACGGAGTTTTCGGATGCCACTCTTGTTGAGCAGGGTGCCAATCTTGACGTCACTGAGAAAGGAAGAAATCTTGCTCTGCAGTCGTTTTGCTTCTTGTTGCTTCTGATATTGTTTGGTAATATCCATCGTAGCCTTTCCTCTTTGATTTTATTAGACTTTTTGCGAAATCCAATATATCAAAAAGTGAAAGGCTTTTCATGTTAATATGTAATTATTTTAGGGTGTTGAAAGCATTTCCATCTCCAATGACTTCAACTCCGAAACTTGAGTTATTAAGATAATGATTATCATCAAGGACTATGAAGGCTCCGAAACCTTTTGACAAAACTGAAATCCTTGTTGTTGAGGATAGCATAACCCAAGCTGAGTATCTTAAACGTTTACTTGAGTATAAAGGGTATACTGTTACAGTCTGTTTCGACGCTCTGGAGGCCATCGAATTTTTAGATCGAAAAACTCCAGATTTAATTATAAGCGATATAATGATGCCGAAAATAGACGGATTTGGCTTGTGTAGCTATTTACAGTCCACGGATCTTTTAGATAATATTCCTGTCATGATGGTTACGGCAATGACCGAACTGGATAATCTGGAGAAAGCTTTTGCTGTAGGAGCGGATGATTATATCGCAAAACCTGTCCAGGAAATTGAATTGTTTGCCCGAGTACGATCATTGCTCGAAATAAAATTTGAAAGGGACTTGCGCATAGAACGTGAAGAGAAACTGATCAAGCTGCGAAAAAATTTAGAAGAAAAAAACCGGCTACTGGAACAGCTTTCTTATCTGGATGAATTGACAGCTGTTGCAAATCGCAGATGTTTTGATGACATTTTCGAAAAAGAGTGGAAACGGACTGTTCGAACAAAAAATTCTATTTCAATAATACTAATAGATATAGACCAGTTTAAAACTTTTAACGATACATATGGTCATCCGGCAGGCGATGAGTGCCTGAAACACGTTGCAAGGTCAGTGGACTCTACTCTGAAAAGGCCTGCTGATTTAATCGCCCGCTTTGGTGGTGAGGAGTTTATCGCATTGCTTCCCAACACTGATTTGAAAGGTGCACTTTTTATAGCAGAAAAAATGAGAGAAAATGTGTTCAAACTACAGATAGAACATAGAAAATCTAATGGAATTAAATTTGTGACCGTCAGTGCTGGAGTCGGCACAATGCAACCTGGTCAGCATGATAATGCTAAAGAGTTAATTCGATTAGCTGACAACAGAATGTATGAGGCTAAGAAAGCAGGTCGTAATTGTGTGTGCCCAAACGGGTAGATACCTTGCCTTCTGTTCACTCCACAGCAATAGTCAAAGAGCAACTAAACAGGAAATATATTTTCAGTCCATAAAAGAATTAATCCTTATAAACAATCCACCTGTAGGTGTTTATGGCACGTATACTCGTCCTTGACGATGACGATCTAATTATCGATTTTATTCGAACGTCTCTTGAAAAAAAAAACCACGAAGTTCTCAGTGCAACGGATGGAAAGACTGGTCTTTTAACTCTGCATAAAGAACAGGTGGATTTAATAATAAGTGATATTGTGATGCCGGAAATGGATGGTTTTGAATTTTGTCGTTATTGCCAATCTAATAAATATTTACGTGACATACCGATAATGCTTGTTACTGCGGTGAGTGATTTTGATAAGTTGGAGCAGACGTTTGAAACCGGAGCAAAAGATTTTATTAACAAACCTATCCAGGAAGTTGAACTACTTGCCAGAACCTCATCGCTGCTGAACTTGAAAATTGAGCGGGACAAAAGAAAACAGCGGGAAAAGGAATTGACTGAAATAACAGGTTTTCTGGAAGAAAAAAATCAGTTATTGAAACGGCTGGCACATATTGATAGTCTGACCAAAATTGCAAACCGAAGATATTTCTCAAAAATTTTTAATAAAGAATGGAAACGGGCCATTCGAGGAAAATATAACATTTCAATATTACTAATAGATATTGATTACTTTAAGTTTTTCAATGACACGTATGGGCATCTTGCAGGTGATAAATGTCTTGAGCGGGTTGCCGGTGCAATTAGTTCAACGTTGAAAAGACCTGCGGATTTTGTCGCTCGTTATGGTGGTGAGGAGTTTATTGCATTGCTTCCCAACACAGATGATAAAGGCGCACTTTTTATTGCAGAAAAAATAAGAAAAAATGTTCTCAACCTGCAGATTGAGCATACAGGCTCTGACGTCAGTATTTGGCTATCTGTAAGCATCGGGATCTCAACAAAATTTCCCCATGAACTAACAGATTCCTATAAAATCATTTCTGAATCAGATAACGCACTCTATGAGGCTAAAAATAATGGCCGCAATCAGGTTGCGCAGAATTCATCACTCACTTGAGTTTCAGGTCAAATTGTAGCGGTATACTCTCTTTCTATCCTTCCTGTCACTGCTAATATCTTGTTTGGACATATTGCATTGAAATAATTGGGGTCACTAATAGATTTTGCTTTTGAGACTGCGTTATTATAAAATACCTTGTAGCGTCTTTAAGAGGACTGAGTCTACTCAAAGGTATTGGAGCTGTAATAAAATCTGTCGGCAAGGGGAGTGTTTTTTTTCATCATTGTTCTTTTCGGATGGTAACTAACCGGGGCATACGCAATAGTTCCAAACAACAATTTTAATAACGCAACTGCATCCTCAGGAATAATTGGCTCAATAACCACAAACAATGTTGACGCAACAGCGGAAGTTCTTGAACCCAATCATGGAAGTGGTGATCATCAAAAATGGGACAGAACTATTTTTTTCACCCCACCCTCTTCTGCTGGCTTAGAACAACCTTACCGTTAATAAAATAGGACAATTACAAAGTTATGGAAGATACTAATAAATTAGCAGTTCTTATTGATGCGGATAATGCTCAGCCAAGCATTGTGGATAGTTTGCTGGCAGAGATAGCAAATTTTGGAGTCGCCAGTGTTAAAAGAATCTATGGTGATTGGACTGCACCCAGCCTGAAAGGATGGAAAGAGGTTTTACTGCAACATTCCATTCAACCAATACAGCAATTTGCATATACAAAAGGAAAAAATGCCACTGATAGCGCTATGATTATAGACGCTATGGACCTCTTATATACCGATAATTTTAACGGATTCTGCATAGTATCAAGTGATAGTGATTTCACCAAACTGGCTTCAAGGATCAGGGAATCGGGGTTACTTGTTTATGGTTTTGGTGAGCAAAAAACACCTTCTCCTTTTGTTTCAGCTTGTGACAAATTTATCTACACCGAGGTTCTTCGTGCTAAAACAGATGAAAGTAAAGCAATTACCAAGAAATCGAGCAACGAGTTAAAACAAAATACAAAACTGGTAAACCTGCTCCGTAACGCAGTTGAAGCATCTTCCGATGATAGCGGCTGGGCTCATCTTGGACCTGTCGGCAACAATATTGCCAAGCAATCACCAGATTTTGACCCACGTAATTATGGGTACGTGAAGCTAGGCGAACTCGTCTCTGCCACAAAGCTATTTGAAATAGAACAAAGGCAAATAGCCGACACCAACTCAAAGGCAATGTATGTTCGTTATAAGCGAAAGAAATAAATAAATTAAATTTTCTATCCCTTAAAAACCTCCTCTTGATGAAAGGCAAAAAAACATTCGTTAACGGTAAAATCAAACGTATCGTCTCTACTTACAGAGTTTGGGACTAAGCAGGTAAGACAATTACTTCATGAAGGAATACCTAAAGTCTACAGAAATAATTGATTGGGCCCATAAAAAGGTCTCTGCCAAAGCAAAAGAGCTTGCAGGTGAACTTAGCTGCCTTACTGAGAGCGAGCTCTGTCCCAACCGGCCTTTGTTGTCAGCGCTTGAGCCGTGATGATAATGGTGCCCCATTTTGTTTGCATGGTTTAAACGCGTTTCTACCACAGTTCGGATGGTATCGCGTAGACCCAAGGGGTAACAAGGAAGGGGTTTATGCACAACTTACTCCTCCAATGGAGTGCCTTGCATATTCCACTCATATTGACGGAAAAATTGATTTGCCAGAGATATGGGCAGACCCAATTCCGGCGGTAGTCAATGTGCTAAGAAAATATGAAGTATATAGTGACGTCTGGCAAAATCTCCCAGACATATATCCTACGATAACCAAATGAAATTAATGAAAAAGAATCTTTAGAACGTATGGCGGTTATCATTGGTTTCGGTAAACCGTGATTTTTTCCAACAACGCTCTCCTCAACGCTCACCATCTCATCCAGATTTATCACCCTGAAAATTATCCTTTAACCAAGACCATTTTATACTTTTTAGGGAGCTGCGGGTAAGGGCCACTATTATTATATCGTAAAAGAGTAAGCTGTAGAGTAGAGTACTTAGTATTAACCAATGTGTTAAGCATATCCTTTAGCGTTTTCCACCCACTTCCCCATCGCTTAATCAGGCTTTTGAGCCGTTAGAGCTTCTGCTGATCATTAAGAAATTTAAGAACTCCTCAGAGTTTTTTTAACACGCAATAAACAAATTTCTGACAATTTCTATTTCCTCTAGGAACCCCTTGGTTTCTTTCTAAGTATTGCCGGGAAAGAGATGTACATTTTTCCCGCTCTCAAGCATCAAAATAATCTCTTTGCCTTGACAAAGCCTGTCAACCGTGAAGCAATTACTGTTTGGTGAATGCCGTCAGACGAAATTGATTAGACCACGGTTTTTTACAAATTTTCTAGTTCGCAGCTAAAAAACAGCGGTGTGACTTATTCACACGGCAAGTGAGAACAAACATAATTGTCGAGTCGAAGAATCAATTCTAAGACCGACGTTTATGCGAAAAATTTCGCATAAAAATAACTCCCCAAAATTTCATAGTAGTATAGCAACTTTTAAATACTTCTATGATGCCAGGGAATAAATCATGAGGAATAAATTTTAATGAAAACCAGCAAAGAAACAGCCCTTGTTTATTGCGAAAATCAATTTGGCTTAGTGGATGGTAAAACTGCCACAGGGCTTGTGCGGCACTCTGAAACATATAACATAGTAGGGGTTATTGATAGTTCCCTGGCTGGTAAGGATGCTGGAGAAGAACTCGATGAAGAAAAAAGTGGTATACCCATTTTTGCTAATTTAGCTGACGCTCTCTATGAGCTCTCCGAGGTTCCAAATTGTTACATTTATGGGAAAGCTCCCTTGGAAGCCTGTATATCAAATGAAGAACGGTTTCTCATCATAGAGGCAATGGGCAAAGGAATGGACATCATTAACGGTCTACACCAGCTCTTTTCAGAAGATCTGGAGTTTATCCAAATGGCAGAAAAACATGATATTCAAATTAAAGACATCAGGAAACCGCCACAATTAAAAGATTTGCATATTTTTACTGGTCAAATATCAAAAGTGGATATTCCGGTGGTCGCTGTACTAGGCACCGATTGCGCCTGCGGCAAGAGAACCACCGCAGTAGAGCTCAACAATACCCTTAACAACCTTGGTGTAAAATCAGTACTGGTTGCTACAGGTCAAAGTGGCCTGATGCAAGGCGCGAGATATGGCATATCGATGGATGCTCTAACTTCGCAGTTTGTAATCGGTGAAATAGAAAACGCTGTGGTTAGTGCCTTTGAAAACGAAAACCCCGATATCATTTTAGTTGAGGGACAAAGTGCAGTAGGTCATCCTGCCTTCATGAGTTCATTTGGCATCTTGAAAGGGTGCATGCCCGATGGCATTATCCTTCAACATCCACCGAGCAGAAAGTTCCGGTGCGATTTTCCTAATTTGGCGATGCCAATTATTGCAAGTGAAATCAAACTGATTGAGGCGATTTCCCAAACCAGGGTAATGGCTATTGCCTTAAGCCATGAAAATGTATCCAGCTCAGAAATGACTGAAATAATAGATAATTATGAGGAGCTGTATCATTTGCCAACAACAGATGTGTTGAGCCATGGCTGCCAAAAAATTATTGAATCTTTAGGTCATCATTTCCCCAAACTTAATCAAATAATCATCCGAGAAAATAGCTATAATTTTCCTGAACTTACTGCAATGGTTGCTTAATCACTTTGAATGAACAAAAGAAAGAGGTGATGCCACGAATAGAAATTTCCCTATCCCATATACGCGATAATGCCCGCAGACTCTCTCAACTTTATGCGCAAAAAAGTATTTCCTTGATGGGAGTTTCCAAGGCAGTCCTCGGTGAGCCTTCTATTGCCGAGGCAATGATTCAAGGTGGAGTCAGTTTTATTGCTGACTCACGCATTGAAAATATTGAAAAAATGAGAAAAGCCGGTTTATCGACGCAGTTTGTCCTTCTTCGCACGCCTATAAGTAAGGCAGAATCAGTCGTTCAAAATGTAGACATCAGTCTCAATACTGAGATTGAAACCGTTAAGAAACTTTCTTTTTTTGCAAAAACTCTCAATAAAAATCATAAAGTAATTCTCATGGTTGAGTTGGGGGATTTGCGTGAAGGCATACTCCCGGGCGACCTTCCTGATTTTATCAGGACAACGCTCTCTTTATCCCATATTGATATTGCTGGTATTGGTTGCAATCTAGCCTGTTATGGAGGCGTTGAGCCAGATAGTAAAAATATGCAGGAACTCTCTGTACTCGCGGCTGGCATTAATAAAGAATTTAATATGAAATTCGACATAATTTCAGGCGGAAATTCAGCTAATTATAAATGGTACAAATCTGCACAAAATGTCGGCAAGATTAATAATCTCCGCCTGGGTGAATCAATTCTGCTCGGTTGCGAAACTTTGAGTCGACAAGCGATTCCTAGCCTCCACACAGGAGCTTTCCAACTCTTTGCCGAAGTTATTGAGTCCAAGAAAAAACCTTCCATCCCCTATGGAACCATCGGCCAAGATGCTTTTGGAAATATCAATGGCTTCCAGGATCATGGTGATCACCAGAGAGCAATTATTGCACTGGGTAGGCAGGACGTTCAGGTATCAGGATTGAAATCAAATAATAATCTGGAAATCCTGGGATCAAGCAGTGACCATACTATTCTCAACTGCGAGAATAATAAACTGCAGGTTGGAGATGAAGTGAGTTTTAACCTGGATTACGGCGCCCTCCTCTCAGCCATGACATCCCCATTTATCAGTAAACTGTTTATTGATAGCAATGATAACGCTGCAACCTAACTACCCACCCGCCACCACTTGACATGGTCCAGTAAAAATGAACGCCTGTATAAGTTTACGCGGCCCTTTTTAAGGGCCACAATTCTTTAAATTTTTTCGGGCTGACATAACCGAGACACGAATGAAGTCGTTTAGAGTTATAGAACATCTCAATGTAATCGAAGATGTCCTGCCTAGCCTCTTCTCTGGTTTTGTAGTTAATAAAAAATACCCGTTCTGTT
This sequence comes from uncultured Desulfobulbaceae bacterium, assembly GCA_947260045.1. Lineage (GTDB taxonomy): Bacteria > Desulfobacterota > Desulfobulbia > Desulfobulbales > Desulfobulbaceae > CAMYOP01. The sequence continues at coordinate 1,871 of CAMYOP010000027.1, read as the reverse complement.
TTCAAGCTGCCAAAGAAGCTCTCGGCAGCTGAGTGTCCCAACAATCTCCCTTGCGACTCATGCTGCTCTTCATGTGGTAGCATTTCAGTAAATTCTGAAAATATTTACTACAATACTGGCTACCGCGATCGGAATGAAAAATAGTGCCAGTGCTTGGCCTGCGACTCCAAATCGCCAAGCGCAATGTATTCACTACCAAACAATTGGAATCATTATGGGTTTCCAAAACAAGAGAAATGAGCTTCTCATTCATCTGATTACGAATTGAGCATTGCTGCCCAAGCCAACGATAATAAGCACTTCGGGGCACCTGCATTACTTTGCACAACACTGTCACCGGATATGCCATCTTCACGCTATTTATAAAGTGATATCTCAATCCGATTCTTTCGCGAAGAAGGCTGCCGTCTACTTTAGGATCTCCGGCTGCATCTTCAGACGCTTGTTCTTTTTTCGGAGACGTTGTAATTCAACTTGAACGTCATTCAAATTATCCATTCCGGATAAACTCTTATCATCACCTATAATCTCATGTTTCCAACGACTCAGCATATTTGGATGTATCCCAAGTTTACGTGCAGCTTCTGACAACTGATAGCCTTGTTCTGTAACAAGCTTTACGGCTTCTTCCTTGAATTCCTGTTTATACTTCTATCTTTTTCTCCTTGTCATAAACACCTCCTGACGTAATATAAAATATAACGTAAGAAAGTGTCCACATTCATGATGCCATCTCAGGCATTTATCCAACTGATCAATTGGAAGCGTTGGGCTCTAAAAATCTCCACATACAGTAGTTGTGTTTAATCCGAATTCAAATGAAATCCTTTCCAAGGATGGCCCAATGCGGGACATCTATACTTAAAGAAAACTCTTTACTTCAAATTATAAAATTCTATTCGAACCAAGCCAATTTTTTGACGTTGTGGGTTAAAAGTCAAAAAAAACAAATATTTTTATCCTTATAACATTCTTTTTAGGGTAGAAAAGAATGTTATAAGAAATTAAATTCCTTATAACCCTTGCACTGCAGGCTTTTCTTTTGAAAAAAGATGTATTATTCATTTGATCTGAAAATCCAAATCACCTTTAATTTATATAGGTTAAGAAAAGTGTATTCAGGGCAGCTGCCCTATCGTCTGCCATTGCCTGGCGCCCCTTTTTGTACAGAGTAAAAAAATGGATAAAAGAGTTTTTAAGAGGATACCTGTAAGCCTTGAAGCAAACATCATTTCAGATGGATTTAGTTATGCGGTTTACATAATCAATATTTCCGAAACCGGTTTGCATCTGATTGTCTCTCCTGGAAAAAAGGCGATCAAATTCAAACCGGATGTAGTTTACACCCTTGAGTTTCACGTCTCTTCTGGTGAGAAGTTTACACTCCAATGTCGCCAGAGCTGGTCTAATAAATTCCTCTATTATCGCCATACCCAGGTCATTGGTCTGAAAATTATTGCCCCTCCCCAGGAATACAAAAATTATTTCCAAAAAACTTTCTATGATGTGACAAGCGATATCTCCCATTCCGATATCGCTGTCATAGGCATGGCCTGCCATTATCCCGGCGCACCTGAACTCAAACAATTCTGGGAAAATATTCTCAGTCGGCGAAGGGAATTTCGGCAAATTCCCGAACAACGATTACCACTTTCTGAATATTATGACCCTGACCCGTCGATTCCTGACAAAACCTATGCAAACCACGCCGCTGTTATTGACGGTTTCGAGTTTGACTGGATAAAACGGGGCATACCAAAAACCGTAGTGGAATCCACCGATATAGCTCAGGGGCTTGCCCTGGAAGTATCACTCAGGGCTCTTGGAGATGCCGGGTACACAAAAGGTAATGTCCCTACTGACCGGACAGG
>CAMYOP010000026.1 GCA_947260045.1 uncultured Desulfobulbaceae bacterium | reverse complement strand
GGGTTTTGTTTATGCGGCATGGTTGAACTGGAGGCAGCTTTTTTTGGGGATGGTTCACGCAGTTCACCAATTTCAATTTTCTGCAGTTGAAACACTTCATTTGCAATCTTTGAAAGAGTGGTCACCGTCAGGGCAAAATAGGCGGAAAGCTCACCGCTGATGTCTCTGGAGGTGTGCCAGGCTGGACCGCTGTGCTGCAGCCCGAGTCGAGCTAATGTTTTTTGGGCAACTTCTATACCTTGAGGACCGAGCGCAGCCAGCGTGCCAACCGCACCACCCAGTTGTCCAAAGACGAGACGCTCAGAAATATTTTTCAGGCGTTCAATATGTCTTCTCAGTTCACCAACCCAGACAATAACCTTGAGTCCAAAAGTAGTGGGAAGAGCCTGCTGACCATGGGTTCTGGCTGCCATGGGAGTGGAGCGATATTTTTTTGCAAGCTCAATGCAGTGCATTTCAAGCTGGCGAAGATCTCTGTAGAATAGAGAGACAGTCTCCTTAATTTCAAGAATCTCAGATGTATCTATGACGTCTTGTGTGGTGGCTCCATAATGGACATATTCACCATGTCCATTATGGCAGGCTTTTTTCAGTCCATTTAAGAGCGGAACAATGGAATTACGACTTTTGGTATACCCCTGGCGTACGGCCTCAAAATCAATGTGCTTTAAATGAGCTTTTTTTGTTATTTCCTGGGCAGCTTCGGGTGGAATTATGCCAAGCTCAGCCTGGGTATTGGCAAGCGCTGCTTCAAAATCGAGCCAGCGTTGGTATCTGGTTTTTTCGTCGAATATTTGGACTAATTCAGGAGTACTGAAAACGTTTGCATTGATTTCAAAATCTATGGGATGAGCAATCATGTATTGTCGCAGTCTCTCTTGAACTGGTTGATAGTTATATTTTTAAAATTATAGACTTACTCTTTTCTTTGTGCCGTTTGCATGGGGTCCTTTTCAAGGATACCGTAAGGCTTTGCTTTGGAGTAAATAGGGGCTTCAGAGCAGATTTTCATAGCAGCAGTTCTTGGAGTTACATTATCTCTCTTGCTTCGGAGAAGGACATCTGTGACCATCTTGCGTATTTTACGATCCACATGTTGCAATACCTCCTGAACAGAGGGAGGATAAACAGGCCCAAAAAGGCCATCCATGGAAACGGAACCACCACTGCCCGCCATGAGATCTGGAATAAGGATTACTCCCTTATCATGCAGCATTTTTTCTGCAGTCAGGCTACTTGCAAGGTTAGCCCCACAGACAATTCCTTTTACATCCAGATCGCCAACATTATCTTCCCTGATAACATTTTCAATGGCAGCAGGGATAAAAACGTCACATTTGGTATCATAAATAGCTTCAGAATCTTTGTAATCACCTTTGTCTGAAATGTATGGCATGATACCATTCACTGATTTTTCAAGTAGGGCGGGAACATCAAGACATTCATTGTTTGTGCTGATGAGAGATTTCTCCTTGTCAGCGATAGCAACAATTTTAACTCCAGCCTTGTAAAGACTGTAAGCAGCTCCTCCACCTAAACCACCAAATCCCTGGATAGAAACAGTTGCCTTGTCGTGTGGCAGCTGTAAAAATTCAAGGACTCCCAGACATGCAGAAGCCGTTCCAAAACCAGAACGCAGGTTGCCAAGAGTTGTATATCCGGCCGATTGCTCAAGAATTTTGTACCTGTTGAGAAAAGATGGAAGTCCAATTCCCTGGGCCTTGGCAATAGCATTTTTAATTGAAGAAATTCCTAAACGCTTGGTAATGCCGTCCAGTTCTTTCATTTTGGTATTCAGATCAGGTCCCATGGAATATCGTTCGAGGACAAAGGGACGAATGGCTTTTAAAAATCGATAGAGGGCTTCTTCTTTCCCTGGGGAGTTGGGATCATAATCAATCCCACTTTTGGCTCCATCTGCACGTATACCAGCAATACGCATCTTAAGTGTCATTGTACTGGCAAGGTCAGAAACTACCTGTGCAGTTAAACCTTGTTGCACTCGTAGACCGCCAGCGCAGATTTTATGGGAAAGAGAGTCGATAGCCAACCACCCTTTAAAGCCTTCAAAGGGATCTGTATATTCTATAAGGATCTCTGGATCTTTTTTTACAAATTCAGTCATATGAATATTTGGATTTTAGCCTACGATTGAATGGTTACAGTTATTTCTTTTTCTTCGAATCCTTCATAAAACGCTCTGATGACTGGTTTATCCAAATCCACCAGCGATATTATGAACTGAAAGAAATTGCTGTGTCTGGCAAGCAATGTATCCAGTTTTGTCGGTGTATCCCTGTGAGGATCATGGTCCCAGGAGACAATGTGGCTGTGATAGGTGCCAAGCAAAATAAGCCCTTCCTGGTCGCAGAAGTCGTAGCATTCTTTAAGCTCGTTTGGGTCTGTCATCCAGGCCCGCTCACTGAGTGGTGTTGTGGATGGGACTGCGTGCTCGGTGAGAATTTTGTCCATATAAGACTTAAAGGGTTCATCTCGACGAACATTTCTTTTCACTGGAAAAATTTTTTCAACAGTTAAGACTGTACCTGACTGACGTCCTGCAATAAGCCCATACGCTCTTGGATATTCAGTTTCTCCAGGAAGGTAATCTTTTGCAAGTTTACGCTGGCAGTGGTCGAGCAGGTCCTTCCATCTTGATTCAGGTAATAGTATTTGTTCCGCATGTTCAAGCGACATAAATTTTTGTCCCCATTGTCTTTCTCACTTACTCTCGAAAAGAATGTATTGTTGTTCAATAGCATTTTTTTCGCTTACGCAAAAGGTAGCAATATCCTAATGCTCACAGGTAATACTCGTACTGGTTACAAAGTCTGTTGCAAAGCAATGTCAGGTACGATTATCTCAGCATATCTATGAAATTTCTTAAGTCCTATCACTAGGCAGAAGAAATCAGCCGCCAGCAATCGGAATAATCAGCGCGACTTCATCATCTCCGTTAAGTGATACAGAGTCCCATTGATCGCTTGTTGCATCTACCATCTTGTTGTTGACAAAAATAGACAGCAGCACTGTATCGTCTAAGGTTGCTTTTAATTCAGGAAATCTATCCCAAACAACATTCATTGCTTCAGAAAGACTAGGCATGTCTACATCAATTTCAGCTTGATTATCGACATATTTCCTAAGAGGAAAGGGAATAATTACTTTGGCCATGATTTATCCTCTATTTGCAGTTACGATTTGGAGTGCTTCGGGAATATACTTTAAAATCTCTTGCACTTGCGTTGCAGGTGACGGTTGCGATAATTCGCCGGCCTTACGGTTAGCAAGACCAGCAATTATGCAGGCCTCTGCTGGGTCGAGTCCAGCATGAACCATTCCGCTTATCATGCCAGTGATCAGGTCACCTGTACCACCAATTGGTTCCATGGTTTCTATTTTAGGCTCAGAGATTTTCTCTAAAATGACGCCATCCTGGCAGATAAAATCAGTGCTACCTTTGACAAAGATAGTTTTAGGACAGTTACCTGCATCATAGGCTCTTCTTATAAGTTCAGGCACATCATCTTCCATGTGGAAAATAAATCCTCTTGTGTAGGTAGGATGGTCAGCCTGTTCATCTGCAAGAAAAGCAACTTCACCAAGATCTGGAGTGAAAATATCATAATGCAAAGAGTCTTTACCAGTCTTGGCTACATACATACTGCCTGCGTCAGCAATCAGGAATGGTTTTTTGTCACCCATTTCCTGGACGGTTTTGACAACTCTTTTGTTACGGTGAAGATCAGGCATAATGTAATGCATTGTCAATACAGCAACGCCCATAGTTGGTAGATTTGCAGCAAGGTGTTCGTACACCTTTTCACTGCCATCTCTTTTGCCAATGTCGCCGGCAACAAGAGCATGAGGCACTTCAACACCAAATTGTTTACATGTCAGGTAGGCAGAGGTGGCCATGGCCTCAAAGCCTCTGTTTATGTCAAGATCATGACCCTCAATCTTGACTCCTTTTTCAGTTAGTTCAATTTTTCCAGTAATAAGTGGAAGGTATTCCACTGGAACTGCACCAGCTAAAAGCAGCATATTGTTAATCCCCTATCATTCTGATTATTTCTTCACGGGCATGGTTTAAGGAATAAGCACACAAAGAAAACCCTACGTCGCCAGGATTAGGTGCATCGCGTAATCGTTTACCGAGCATCATGGTGGCGAGATGAGGAACGTCTGGGCAACCTCCGCCAGAAATATTGACAATAACTTTGGTTCTTTTGTCTACAGTCATCTTCATGTTGGCTGCACGGACCATGAGATAATCGCCAAAATCTTTACTGCGGATAAAACGCAGTGGCTCCATTCCTTTGCCGGTAATCGGCATGACGTCGATGGGCGCAAGTCCAATTTTTTCAAGAATTCCACAGATAACAGATTCTTCAGAGAGAGGTATTTCGACACTGAGATCGCAACCGGTTCTGTATTTGGGTGGAGGACTCACCACTCTGATCTCGTAGCCTTCATCTTTCAATACCTCCTCAACAGAGATAACCGTGGCTGCATGCGAGAAGATCAGCAGGCCTCTTGTAGGCTTTTTTTCTTCTTTTGACTCTTCTTTCTTCTTATCTTTTTTCTTGAACCATTTCATATTAGTTTGCTTTTTCCAAGGGGGTTAACGTTTTGGCTGTCTTCAGCCCTTCCTTGTAATAGGTTTATCTTTTCAAAAAATTGACATTAGCTAGGTTTAAAAATAGTACCATAAATCTCACCTTAGTTTCTTCTGACGCGGTAAAGATACATGACAAAAAATGTGAAAATTAAACCGACTAACACCGTAATTTTACCATTAAAGGTAACGCCGGCTGAATTGCTTCCAATGGTCCAGGATATGGCAAGTGCACTGCCAAATAACATGCCGAGTGCTGTAATAACAGCATCTACATCCCCCTGGCCAGCTTTAATGAGTTGTCTAAAAGGACAACCATCAATGAGAACACCGGCAAGTCCGACGAGTGTCATTGCCAGAAAGGTCCAACCATGATCAATGTGAGAAGCGGGTTGGCCGTGAATTCCCAGGTTGAATTGACCTAGAAGCAGATTGGCGGCAAAGACTGATCCTGTAGCGGCAAGAATACCATTAAGCAGGGTTTTTTCACGGAAAAGAACAAAGTTACGGAGACCGCCTGTGATACAGATCCCAGATTTCTGTGAAATAGCTCCAATTACAAGAGAAAGGAAAAGAGCGAGCAGAATTGGTGCATGGGCAGCAGCTGGTCCACGTTCTCCTTGAATGATAAATTCAGGCTTGAAGAATACAAAAAGAAGAAATGCAAATGAAACCAGTGGAAACAGGTAGCCATTTATTCTAGGAAGTTCCTTGTCAGGATCAAGCCGAAAACCACCCCGAATATATTTTGATCCTACCCAGACTCCAAAGAACATTCCAACTGTTGCAGCAACTGCAGTTAAATCACCTGCTGCCAGACGAAGAATCATTTTTATGGGGCAGCCGATGAAAACGGAGCAGCCAATTATTACGAAAAAACCAAGGAAAAATCTCACAAGTGGCGAGGAACCGCCTTTAACTTTGAATCTGCGAGTGTACCTGGCCATGGCAAAAGAGCCAAGAATAAAGCCCATTATTTCCGGACGAAGATAACTCATCCTTGGCTCGTTATGGAGTTGCATTGCACCAGCAAAATTTTCCATAAAGCAGGAGATACAGATACCTGAATTAATGGGATTGCCGTAATAACTGAGAATAACACTGCCAAGACCCATAAATAATCCGGCAACGATGCTGATATCAATAAATCTGAGTGCTCTCATTACTCGCACCCTCCTGCTAATCTTCTTTGCAGATAATAGACATTTTTCAGTGCCTGTCTTGTTTCCTTATCTGCAGCTTTGGACGATATCGCTTTCTCAAAAACAATTTTTCCTTCATTGACAACTTCTTTTATCTGCATCCCAATCTTGAGTGGAGATTTTTTGTCAACATATTCAGCTTCCATTTCAACTGCTGTTCGGTAAAACAGGATAGCTTGAGGCAGGTTTTTTGTTTTATAGTTGATATCAGCAAGGTGAACATAGGTCCGAGAAAGGCCAGGCCTGGAAGTTTTAATTTCTTCGAGTTTAGCCAGTGCCTCGGGATATTTTTCTTCATTCTTGAGCGTTATAACGTCTTTATAGATTTTCGCTTCTTTTTCAAATTGCAGGTCATATGACCGTGCTTTCTCTTTAATGACGTCTACCTTGCTGGTGGCCGGCTTGCTGCTTGTTGTCAATTGATGCTGAGTCATCAGGCCGACCGTCACTAAAGACAGTAAAGCGATGGCAGTTATGTTTATTTTATCTAACCAATCCATGAATACGTTACTTTCTCTCAGGTTTATTTTGTCAAGCAGGCTTCGGCAATACTTGCTTTGGCATAATCAGTAAAGATAACAGTCCCAAGCTCTGCTTCTTCATCTTTATCTCTGATAAGCTCCTTGATTTTCTTTTCATCCGTTGTGCCCCACCAGTTATTACGGGCATCAACATCTGCCTCCTGACCTTCAAGCATGGTCATGTTATATTCTGTGTTGTCATTGATGTTATTATTGTGGATTTGAAATTTTTCCGTTGCAAAAAACATAACACCTTTGCCGTTCTTAGTGATATTGTTGAATTTGATAACACTGGAAGCGCCGCCTTTTTTACAGTAGATACCAAATAATTCGTTGTTGATCAGGTTGTTATTGCTGGCGATTAAAATGCCGCCTTTACCAAAAAGAAGACCACCGCCATTTGTTGAAATAAGGTTATTATGGACAATTATTTCCGCTTTGGTTGGGAATTCTTTTACATTTTTCTGACCGACTGCAACGCCGCTGTCATGGATATAGGAGTTGGTGACTGTGACTTTTCCACTGTGGGCATGAATTGCAGTATGGGCATAGCTCAGGTCACAATAATCAATGATATTGCCTTCTGTATCGAGCAAGTTGATTGCACCCCAGTCGGCAGGTTTGGGTGAAGGGTCTGCAGATGTAAAGGTTATTAACTTGTCCTTGGTTCCCTTTGCTATAATTTTACCTCTGATAATAAGTTCGGCTCTTGGGAACTGATGGGTTTTGTCTTCATACAGCTTTCCTGGGCCAAATGGTTCTATTTTTTCAAATTTAACGACTGTGCCAGGCATAACGGTTAAGGTTGCGCCTTTTGCAACTTCAACATCAGCTTTTATTAAAACTTCACCGCTCCAGGTAGTATCAACAGAGATAGTTCCTTTTTCAACAATTATCGGTTGAGCAATTACCTGAGAACATAGTAACAGGAACGAGATAAGACCAAGAAAGGTCAAAAAACTTCCTTGAACAAGAAAATGACGAGCTATACGTGTAAACATCCTTAATCCTCCATTTCGTGCTGTGAGCTTTTTGTGTGTTGTTTTCCCGCTGTTTAGTATTTCTGGTACGGTGCCATGTTTAGCTTTTTCATGCGCTCACGAATTGCATCGTATTCAGAGTCAACAGACTCTACAAACCCATCCAGTAAAGATGCCTTGAGTACATTTACGACTTCATCACCAATTCTGGCGGTATCTTCGGGAGTCATCTCCAAAAGAGCTTTCTTAACTTTTTGGGCCAGTTCCAGATCAGCACCTGGGAGGTAGCCAATGGTACAATATGGCATGATTTCGCTCTCATCAATAATAACGAAATCATCCAAGCTGATTTTATTTTCATGGGCCATCAGGTCAACATCAATGCGAGGTGCAGCGCCAACGTCATAACGCCCATATAATACACTGTAGAGTACTTTTTCGTGTTTGGCAGATCCCCAGGGGATTGCGTAATAACTTAAATCTTCCTCTGGATCGATTCCGTTTCGGAGCATCATGTCATACTGGGCCATGTAACCAAATGGAGCAAGAGCTGGCCCGAAGACCATGGATTTCCCTTTTAAGTCAGCATACGTTTTAATACCGCTGTCTTTTCTGGCGATGATGGTTCCCGAGGACTTGTGACCATCTCTGCCTCTTTTATCAACTGTTAAAAACTCCATGCCGTATTGTTCCTTGAAGGCAATTGCAAGCAGAGAGTTTCCATGAAAAAAGGTGATTTCCTTGTTACGGATGATTGCTTCAAATTCATGAGTGTTGGCGTAAATCGGTTCAAATTTTCTGCCAGTTTTCTCACTCAGGTAGGCAGCAATTGGTCCAAATCTGGCTGTTGTCAAGTCAAGACTGTCGCAGATCATGAAACCCATTTTGACAGGCTCGCCTGTATATGTCACTGCATGGCTGTCTTTTTTGACCTCTTCTTTGCATCCAAAGAGAGCAAATAACAATATAAAAACGACGAAGAGAGATATTTTTTTCATGCGTTGGTCTCCTGTTAATAGCCGCTGACTATTTTAAGCTCTGCATCAATTGCATCAATTTCAGATGAGTCTGAGACAAGTGATCCGGCTTTTTCGAGCTCAGATTTTGATTTTTCTGGTAAATTCAGTTTGTCGTAGGCTACAGCAAGGTGGACATGCACCATGACATCTTTTGCATTAAGACTGACTGCTTTTTGCAAATATTCAAGTGCTTCCTTGTATTTTTCCTGCTTAATCAAGACAACTCCTATACCATCAATGGCATCGAAGTTTTCAGGATCTTCCTCTAGAACCGCTTTCAACTCTGTCATGGCATTATCAAGTTTACCGCTCCGGTAATACGCCATGCCAAGATTGTTTTTTAGGCCAAGGTCATCAGGGCTCATGTACAGCATCATTTTGTATTGAACAACCTGCACCGAATTCGGAAGTTTGGATATATTTCCATGAGCCCAAACTCCATTTGCCCATAAAAGACAAATCATGATTGTAAGCATCAGTTTTTTCATTTTTTCTCCTTTTCCATTTGGAAGATGGTTACATTTTGAAAACTTTATATAAGCCTAATAGATATAATGTGAATCCTGAAACCTGTTGAATCCTCAAGTTGTTTATACGCCTCATTTGTCCGGTGCCATAACAAAATGCCTTTTTGCCTGTACCTGGATATTTGTGGATTTTGAAGAATGCCTTTAAGCCTGATTACTATATTCAAGAGAGCATTGGATTACTCTAATTAACGCTACTTATAAGATAATGTCGGCTAAATCATATTACGTGTTTTTAGAAATTCTTTTACTACGGCTTTCAGGTCTTTGCCGTCGGACATTTTCGTCAGTTCTTCCAAAATGGAGTGGTCAACTTTACCACCGAGCTTATTAATAACCCTGTCTAAAACAGGAAAGTTTTTAAGTACTTCCTTGGTTGTAACTGGTACTGCCAGCGATGCGTTCGCTGCTGCAGAACCATTGGCAACTGGGCCATCATAGCCAAAAGGCTTGAGCATGATGAAGTCAAATTCGTCAATGTATCCCTGACGAACTGTAGCGTAAAGCTCCGTGGGGTCGGCAATGTCTGCTGCATCTTCTATATACGATTTGGCGGATTCGAGATAGTTAATATAAATTTGAGCTTTTCCGGTTGTCATGGCCTCATGTATTGCCTTTTTATCACCGGGTGTAACAATTTCAACAGTGGTGCCTGTACGCTCTGTAATCATTGTCGCTAGTAATTGGCCAACAACAGTCTGGTCAGGTGAGTTCTCAAGGGCAAGGACGAGGACTCTGCCGACACAACTATATGAAGGACTTGCTAATAATTGAAAAATAATAAAAAAAGCTGCGGTGATAATAAGATTCTTTCTTTTCATGATTTCCTCTCAGGAGTAACGTGTTTTTCTATAGCACACGACTAGATTTGATATTCTTAAGTCTTAAATTTGATGATTTGTTTTTTGAAAGATGTGATGATCCGTTGCTCATGACAATGTTGGTGACTGTATGGTTAATGGCATTTTTATAATAAGAAGTATAGACTGTCATGGCTCATATATTTTAGGTGAATATTGTAGGCTTGTCAAATTCAAATACAGGAATAGTTGCTGCTGTTTTTTGTTGCGGCCCAATGCTTTTGCTGGATTTTAGTTCCTGTTTGCAGAGAGTTGGTCCATATGATACTCGGAAAAATACATTCCCATATTCAAAGACATTTTTGAAGATAGCAATAAGCACTTGATATTATATGGAGACATTTTGTTTCATAAAATTTTTTTTGTAGCCGGAAAAACCTAACAGAATTCAAGCCTGTTTAAAAGCACAATGTTGCAAGTATTGCCGAATATTCTTCATTTTTTCTTTTAAAAAATCCTTGTCCAGGGCAGTGGCACAGTTCATTGGTCTACTTTTTTTTCTGTTTAAATATCTGTTTTTATTACTGTAAAATATTTATTTCAGGCTCTTTGTTTTGCCGCGTCATTTTTTTGTATGATTTCCCTGAAATATGATAAATCCATGCTTTCCATAGATAATCCCGATAGTAGATTCGCCGTTTTTGGAGGGATTTATATAAAGTGTAAGTTTATAATAATCTGTATCCTTATGTTCTGGTAACAAGATGAACCGCAATCCCAATTGCGTTAATAGCAGGGAATCTTTGAAAGTTCCTCTATAGTTTTGTTATCCTGGTAGTGAGAGTTTCTCTCTCAAGAGTCGTTCCACTTTTTCTCCGCACCTCTTTCCTTTGCAGGAACCATCACCAATGCCAGTTGCTTTTTTAACTTTTTCAGGAGTATTGGCTCCCTGGGCTATTGCTTCAATAATGGTGTGTAGCCTGATTCCTTTACATATACATCCTGGTCTGAGCCGAATACGAATATCGTTTTCAGGCTTCATTGGCACCCTGATTGAGCTGTTTGTGTATTGAGGACGCAAGGTTACTTCCTATTCCTTCAATTTCAGCCAGTTCATCTTGCGTTGCCTCCCTGATACGTTTTACGCTCCCTAAGGCTTTCAACAGGGCATTTTTTCGCTGCTCACCTACACCATTGAGTTGATCAAGCTGAGAGCGCAGGGTATTTTTCTTTCTTTTTTTACGGTGAAAGGTAATGCCGAAGCGGTGAGCTTCATCTCTAACCCGCATCAGGTAGAGCAAGACAGGGTTGTAAGGGGGCAGCACGATTGGATTTTTTCTTCCAGGCCTAAAGAGTTTTTCGCCTTCATCTTTTTTTTCTTTGGCGATTGCTGCGAGTTCTATTTCATTTTCCAGACCGAACTTGTGCACAATTGATACTGCAATGTTAAGATGACCTTTGCCCCCGTCTATGAGAAGAAGACTAGGCAGTTTTGTATCAACTTTGTTTTTTTGCAATCTCCGCTCCAAGGTCTCTTCCATCATTTTATAATCATCAGGGGTGTCTTTGCAGCGTATGGCATAGTGACGGTATCCTTTTGTATGTTTTTCCCCTGCCAGGAAACAGACAAGAGAACCAACAGCCTGCTTCCCTCCAAAATTTGAAATGTCACAGCATTCGATGGTCTCGGGTACAGAAACAAGTCCAAGTGCTTTCTGGATTGAGTCACCAAGGTGGATCCATGATTTTAACTTTTTGCTCCGCTCGGAAAAGACTTGAGCAGCATTGCTATGGGCCATGGTGAGCAGTTGTTTCTTTTTTCCTTTTTGTGGGTACAGAAAAGCAACTGTGGTTTCACGTATTTCTGTAAGCCTTTCTCTGAGTAAGCCATCATCAAGCGGTATCATGGGCAGCAAGAGTTCTTTGGGTGGTTCTCGCCGTGTAGAGTAATATTGCAGTATGGCCTCAGCTAAGATTTGCTCATCAGAGCCGATAGGATCGTTGATAAAAAATGTTTGGGAGCCGCTTATGAGTCCAGAACGTACAAATAAAATGGCAATGGCCACAGAGCTGTCTTGCCTTGCCAGGCCAAAAATATCCTGGTCGAAAAAATGATCTGAGGCAATTATTTGTCTCTCAAGAGTTTTTTGTAATCCTGAAATCTGATCACGGTAGATGGCTGCCTCTTCAAATTGCAGCTTACCTGCAGAATTACTCATTTTGTTTTGCAGATGTTTTAACAGTTCATGGTTTCGGCCTTCCAAAATCATAATTGCCTGTTGCACCATCTCTTGATAGGTCTTCTGGCTAACTTTTTTATTACATGGTGCCAGGCAACGGCCAAGCTGATAGTTCAGGCAGGGGCGGCTATTTTCTCTCACTGTTTTGCAACGTCTTAGGGGAAACATTGAGTATAAGAGTTTGAGAGTTGATCGCATGGACAAGGTGGACGAGTAGGGGCCAAAGTAGCGGTTTTTGTCTTTGAGTCTCTGTCTGGTGACTATAATGCGAGGCCATTTTTCCTGGGTGGTGACTTTAATTAAAGGGTAATTCTTATCGTCTCGCAAGATAACGTTATAGCGAGGTTTGTGTTTTTTTATAAGCGCAGCTTCAAGGATCAGGGCTTCTTTTTCGGTAGTTGTTAGAATGGTTTCAATCTTTTGCACTTTGGAAAGCATTACTGCGGTTTTTGAATGGGCAGCACCTGCAAAATGGACATAGGATGCAAGTCTTTTGCGCAGGTTGAGGGCCTTGCCGACGTAAAGAATCTCTCGTTTGCCAAGCATTTGGTAAACACCAGGTTCCTGGCTTACGCTTTTAAGAAATTCTGGAGAAAGAGGACTTGGTGAAGACAAGTGATTATCCTATTAAAATATATTCAAAACAAATGACCATGTATTAAGGTCTTGCTTTATTACTTATAAGATAATCACTTTTTAGGCATTGAAAAAGGCTGCTGCGAATAATTCTTGGGTATAGGGGTGGCTGGGATTAGTAAAGAGCTCGGAAGCGGAGCCATGTTCAACAATTTTTCCTTTTTGCATGACTGCAAGATCATCAGCAAGTGAACGAATAACACGCAGATCATGGGTTATGAAAATATATGTCATGCCAAAACGGTTTTGGAGTTGGCGCAAGAGTGAAATAATCTGGGCCTGAATTGTAACGTCAAGGGCACTTGTGGGTTCATCGAGAATCAGCAGTTTGGGTCGTAAAATAATAGCCCTGGCAATGGCGATTCGCTGCCTTTGGCCTCCTGAGAACTCATGGGGGTAACGTGTCTGCATGTCTGGATCGAGCTCGACGTCGATCAATGCATTTTTTATCATCTCCTGTCTTTGTTGCCTGTTTGAGCCTATGTTGTGGACTTTTAGACCTTCACCTACAATCTGCTCTATGGACATACGTGGAGAGAGCGAAGAAAAGGGATCCTGAAAAACTACCTGTATCTCTTTTCGTAAAGGTTTCATTCTGGAGCGAGAGAGCTTTGAGAGGTTTATGATCTTGCTTGTTTTGGTGTATTCGATTGTGCCTTTGAAGCTGTTGAGTTTAAGGATGCAGAAGCCCAGGCTGCTTTTTCCTGAACCGGATTCTCCAACAACGCCCAGGGTTGTCCCCTCTCTTATGCTAAGGTTGACTCCATCCACCGCATTGATTATATGAGTTTTTCGCTTAAAAAAACCTTCCCAGCCTGTTTTGATAACAAATTGGCAATGGAGGTCTTTAATGCTTAACAGCTCTTTGCCTCCTGTGTTTGTCACCTGCAATTTATGGGGAATGGAAGACAGTAGATGGCGTGTGTACTCCTGTTTTGGAGATTGGAATATATTGCTGGGGGTATCCTGTTCAATTATATGACCTTCGTGCATGATTGATACTGAATTGGCAAATCGTCGAACCATTGGCAGGTTATGGGTTATAAGCAGGACAGTCATCTTGAATTCCTGCTGAATATCCTTGATGAGGTCAAGAATTTGATTTTGGATGGTGACATCCAAAGCCGTTGTTGGTTCGTCGGCAATGAGAAGCTTGGGTCGACAGGCCAGTGCCATCGCAATCATAACCCTTTGTCGCTGTCCACCTGATAACTGGTGGGGGTAGGAGTCAATTCGAAACTCAGGATCTTTAATACCTGTTCGGGCCAGGAGTTTAATTCCCCGGAGGCGTGCTTCTGTTTTTGAGAGTCCCTGGTGTAGAATAAGAGGTTCGATGAGTTGGTCGCCGACCTTGTAAACAGGGTTGAGTGAGGTCATTGGCTCCTGAAAAATCATGGAGATCTGATTTCCACGTATTGAGCGAACTTGCTCCCTGTTCAAAGAAAGGATATCGGTGTTTTCAAAGATGATTTTTCCTGAGCTCTTCACGCTGCCAGATTCTTCAAGGAGACGCAGGATGGAGAGAGCTGTCACAGATTTGCCCGACCCGGATTCGCCTACAAGTGCGTGGGTGGTACCTTCTTCAATTTTCAGATTTATTTTATGGAGGACAGGTACTTCCTGGTCTTCTTCCTGGTCTATAAAGAAAGAAAGCGAAAAATCCTCAATTGAGAGTTGTGGTGTCATGGCTCTTTAGCATAATTAATTTAGGAGGCTGTTGCAATTTGTACCCCAAGATAAGCTGAACAGCAATGTTTTGCTGTTACGGATGCTGAGATTTGGTGTAAATCCTATTTTGTCAAAACTTGCTGGCTGACTTGAGGTGTGTTACCCTTCAAGATCTGGATTCTGAGCGTATTTGACCGCTGGAATCTATGATAGATCTTTAATTGACAGAAAAATAATTATTCTTCGAACCTGGTGGATTGACAGGCACCGACTTCCAATGAACAACAAACGACTTGCAGCATTTTTCACCCTTTTTCTGTTTCTGTTCCAAATAACCCTCCCTCCTTTTGCTAACACCCTGACAATTGGTGAAGAAAGAGAGCTTGGTGAAAAACTTCTTTACTCTGTTCGTAAAAGCTTTCCAGTTATTGATGATCCTGACCTGACTCAATACATCAATATTTTGGCCAAAGATGTGCTCACTGTTGCTGGTACACAATACTTTGATTACAAATTTTTTATAGTGAATAATCAAGAGTTTAATGCTTTTGCTGCACCTTCAGGACTTATTTTCTTTTTCACTGGCCTTATTGAGAAAATGAAAACAGAAAATGAACTTGTCAGTGTTATGGCTCATGAGATTGGTCATGTTAAAAGTCGTCATATCGCTGAACGTCTTGAGAAAAATCAAAAAATAGGGGCTGTAACCATGGGGCTCGCCCTTGCAAGCCTTGCTCTTGGAGTTCCTGCACTCTCTCAAGGGCTGATGACCGGCTCACTTGCTGCAGGGCAGGCGATAAGTCTTAAATATTCTCGCCAGCATGAGGAGCAGGCTGACAGGTTGGCCTTTGATTGGCTAAATTCTTTGCATAGAGATCCTGGTTCTATGATTGGTATGCTGAGGGTTATGCATAGGATCAATCGTTATAGAATGGGTCAGGTTCCTTCATACTTATTGACACATCCGAACCCCGAGATGCGGCTTGGCTATGTGGAATCGCTTTTGGAAATAGAAAAAAATAAAACACTCAAAAAGTCCTACCCAAAGGGAGATGATTTTAATTTTCTTCGTTTCAAATTCAGATTGATGACAAGTACCGGGGAAGGGTATAGAGTCCGCGATTATTTCCTGAATCAACTCTCCAAGCTCGGAGATGGTCTGGAAAAGACCATGGTTGGTTATGGGCTGGCACTTCTGGAGTCCAGTGAGCTCAATCACGATAAGGCGCTGGCCTTAATGTTAGACGTTCGTAAACAATATCCTGGTAAAAATATACTGAAAGTGGACGAAGGTATTATACATCTGGAGGCAGGCTTATATGATAGAGCTCTGGAACTTATTGAGCAGGCAGTTTCCAGTGATCCGGAGAATATGTATGGAGCTTTTCATCTTGCAAGGGTGTTGATGAAAAAGGGCGATATTGATAGGGCTCGCAGTCTATACAATCTTGTTATGCAAAAAATTCCAGAGTATTCCAGCCTTTATTTTGAGCTTGGCAAGCTGGAGTCCCTGGATGAACAAAGTGAGCTCAGTTCGTTTTATCTTGGCAAGTATTACCTTTTTGAAGGTCGCTTTAAACTTGCACGTCAGAAGTTTAAGTTGGCCTTGGCCTCTAAAGACCTGAACAGGACAAAGCAACGGGAAGCTAAAGAATTTTTAGAGCTCCTGAAGAAAATGGATACAATACTGTAAATAAAGGAAAAAGAGTTGCCGCTGACCTTTGGGCAACGAATTTTAATGACTGCAAAATGAAACGAGAATTTGAGTTAACATTATGTTGAAACGTTTTTCCGTCTCTCTTGAAGAGGAACTCCTTGACAGGTTTGATGAATACCTGGACATCCATGGGTATAGTAACCGATCTGAGGCAATACGTGACATGATCAGGAAAGGGCTTGTCCTTGAGGAGTGGGACAGCGATAGCAACGTGGTTGGAGTTGTTACTTTGGTTTTTGATCATCATAAGTCAAACTTACAGAAAAGACTTACCGAGGTGCAGCACCGGTATTACAACATTATTACCTCATCAACCCATGTCCATATGGATCATGACAATTGCTTAGAGGTAACCATTGTCAAGGGGAAGGCATCCCTTGTACAGGAAATGTCCCAGGAGTTACTGGCTCTCAGGGGGGTGAAAAATGGTAATCTGACCATGTCCAGTACGGGTGGTCACC
>CAMYOP010000025.1 GCA_947260045.1 uncultured Desulfobulbaceae bacterium | reverse complement strand
CCCTGTCCAGGCCAGGAAAGAATCTCTATTTGCCCACCCAGTCTGTCCAGGTTGGTCTTGACGACATCCATGCCGACGCCTCGACCGGAAATGTCGGTTACAGCCGTGGCGGTGGTAAATCCTGGGAGGAAAATCAGGTCCAACTTATCTTTTTCTGTCATCAGACGAATTTGCTCAGGAGTCAGCAAGCCTTTTTCTTCTGCTTTCTCCACCATTACATTTCCGTCCATCCCCCTGCCGTCATCCTGAATTTCCAAAAACACTTGACCTGCCTCGTGATAAGCTCGTATCACGACTTTCCCAGATGGATCTTTTCCAATCTTTTTGCGCTCATCAGGCAACTCGATACCGTGATCAATGGCATTACGGACCAGGTGAGTCAAAGGGTCACTGATGGCCTCGATAATAGTTTTATCGAGCTCAACATCTTCCCCCTCTATGATCAACTCAGCTTGCTTGCCAAGGGAGACAACCTGATCACGTACCTGCCTGGTAAATCTCTGAAAAACAGTACCAAGCGGTTGCATTCTGGTAAGCATCAGCGATTCCTGTAAATCAGTCGTAATAAGATCAATGCGCTGGGTTACATGCTCGGCTGCCTCATAATCTCTCTTAGCCATGGACTTTACAAGCTGATTACGACTGAGAACCAGTTCGCCAGCCAAGCCCATGAGGGTGTCCAAAAGCTGTATATTAACGCGCAGACTGGACTCAAAGCCGCTCCCTTTAGGTTGAATTTTCTTTTTCGATTTTCCTTGGGCAGGAGCCTGGAGTACTTGAGACTTTTCAACTTGACGGGCTTCTTTGTTGGGCAGTTTCTTTTTTGCTTTAATTGCAGGTATCGTGACCTGCTCTTTTATCAAAACAGGTTCAGGTTTTTTGATTTCCCTTTTCTCACCTAGTGCTAAGTTTTCAAGCTGATCAACCAGTTCGGCTACATCAGCATCATTACTTTCTTCAACATTATTAATAAGACTGTTCAGCTTATCGGCAGCTTGGAGCAAGACATTGATAATGGCCGCATCTGGTTCCAGTTTTTTACTACGAAACAAGCCGAGAATATTTTCCATCTTATGAGCCAATTCACGGATTACACCATATCCAAGGAACCCTGCTCCACCTTTAATGGAATGAGCTGTGCGAAAAACTTTATTGACCAGACCCTCATCAATGTCTGCACCGAGTTGTTCAATCTGGAGGAGATCATTTTCAATGTCGGCAAGGTGTTCAAGAGACTCATCAACATATATCTGAATATTTTCAGAATCTTTCATGGTTATTTACCAATGTCAGTTCTATTTCATGAGGCGCAAACAGATGTCCATCAGGTCTTTGTCTAAACATCTAGTATCACTCGGTTACGTCCCTGTTCTTTTGCGTTGTAAAGCATCAAATCAGCTATTTTTATCATTTCAGCCAAACTATTTCTGTGCCTGGTACAAACGCCAATACTCACTGTAAAACAAATGGTTTGGTCTTCTACCTGCACAGAGTTTTTTTCTATACTCTTTCGTAAGTCATCAAAAATTTTAAAAGTACTTTCCGATTCCATGCTGGTCATAAGCAGACAAAATTCCTCACCACCAAAACGAGCCACGATATCTGTTTCGCGAAAACGAGTACTCAGTAGTTTGGATAAATTACGCAATACTTCGTCACCAGCATCATGCCCATAGGTGTCGTTAATCTTTTTAAAATAATCAATATCAAGCATAGCTATGGTGGTAGTGGTGTGCTTTCTTTTGCTTGATGCAAACAGCTTCTCGCCTGAATCAAAAAAGAAACGACGATTATAAAGGCCTGTCAAAAAATCTTTATTTGACATGTCTTTAATTTTATTAACATTTTCTATCATCTCAATTGCCTGGGAAATGCGACAATAAAATTCTTCCTGCAAAAATGGCTTATTAATAAAATCATTGGCACCATATTTTATAAAACGAGCAGACATCATACTGCTTCCTTCGCCAGAAAGGCCAATAATGGAAACCTCATCCCGACCATGGCTATTCCGAATCTCTTTGGTCAGCTCAAACCCATCCATTTCAGGCATGTTATAATCGGTGATCACCATTTGTATGTCTTGATTATTTTTGAGAATTTCCAGGGCTTCAAGGCCATCACTGCTTTCATAGATGATATATTGATGTATCGTTAAGAGGTCTTTGATTATTTTTCTGGAAAAAAGAGAGTCATCGACAACCAGAACTTTAATGTTCTGATTTCGACGCAGTCGATTTAATAAAGAAATAATATAATCTATGGATTGCTCTCCCTCCTTGAAAACATAATCTGCCACATTTTTTGCCCAGATTCGGTCCCTTGCCTCATCACTGATATCTGAGGTGAAAACAATGGCTGGAATATCCTGAGTCAGAACAAGATCAACCACTTCACCTTGAGGAGCATCTGGAAGGTTTAGATCGAGCAGAGCAACAAAAAATTCGATATTTGATTCAGCTAACAGTTCTTCTGTTTCCTGGTAGGTTTCCACCCAATGTGCTTTAAAATCAGGCAGTCTTTTTTCAATTGTCCTTACAAGGACAGAGCCAAACAATTTACTATCTTCTGCAATCAAAACGTGAAACATGTACATCTCCAAACTCTAGCTGTTCTCAAAACATATTTTTTACCTGAGGCAACACTTCAAACAACTCATACCTGCTTCTGCTGAAGGCTTTCCAGTACAGATGAAATTACTATAAGGTATTGCTCAATTTTTATTGTATGAGCCTGAATCTATCATGTCAATTAAACCACCAAAATCTGTTAAAATTCATGTTGTGAAAAACCAATCAGCTGTCGGAGTCGCCTTTATAAATTGAAGTCAGTCGCTTTCACTATTTTGCCCCAATATGCTATCATGAAACATAAAAAATACGGGATCAAAACATATAAGGTGGCAGCTATTATGAATACAAATCCTCAAAATTTTTCCACAACCCATTTACCAATTGTCAACAAACAGGTTTTTCGCATGGGTATAGCGGGCAACTATGGTCTCAGCTCAGCTGACATCGAATGGGCAGCCGAACAAGGAGCAAATTACTGGGTGTGGGGGAGAAGTTATAGTAAAACAACTGACGGAATCAAACGGATCATACAAGCTGACAGGGAAAAGCATATTATTGCTCTTCTTGGTTGGGGATATTTTGGCCTGCAGATAAGAGCCAGTGTTGAAAATAATTTGCGCAAACTAAAGACTGATTATCTCGATGTCTTCAAACTTGGCTGGCTCGGACGCACCTCTTTGTATAATGCCAGCACCATCAAAGAACTTGTGCAACTCAAAAAAGAGGGAAAGATAAAAGCCATAGGCACCTCCATCCATAATCGAAAACGCGCGGGCAAACTTGCCCAAGACTCAGAAATCGACCTGTTTATGATTCGCTATAATGCCAAACATACAGGGGCAGAAGAGGATATTTTTCCTTATCTCAAAAAGCGCAACCCAGCGCTTATCAGTTATACAGCTCTTGCCTGGAAGCAGTTAATCAGACCGTTACAAGGAATCAGCATAGAAAAATGGCCAGGAACCTCAACAACTCCTGTGCCCCCTTTGACTCCTGAGCTCTGTTATCGCTTTGTTTTAACCAATCTAGATGTCCATGTGGTCTTAACAGGTCCACAGAATAGAGAACAGTTACAAAATAATTTTAACGCTCTCAAACAAGGACCGCTGAACGCTGATGAGATGGACTGGATTCGTGCTTACGGACGCATCGTCAAATCAAAGAAAAAACTGGATTATATAGCTTAATATAGACGTACATGAGAGCTTACTGTTTTGTTATTTTCTACTCTCCTTTATTAGGGCATAGAATCTAACAGAGGAGCTAGCTCGTACTGAAGTTGATCAGCGATGTGAAGATAATCCTTTCTCCCCTGGGCAGCCAGAGTCTCTGTCAGGACTTTATTGAGTTGTTGCAGGACCTCAGGCTCTGCGCTTTGTAAAAGCGGCACCAGTTTATCGATCAGCCCAACAAAACTTTCATTGGCTTCTCCTTCTCGCCCCTGTATGAAAGCAGCCGCTGTATCCTCAACATATTGCCGCAAAACTTGCCTGCTTTCATGCTCCATCATTTACCTCTTCAAGCAAAAGAGTTCCTTTAATACGTGCTCCATTGGAACTTGCATTGATATATGTAATTTCAGGATAATGGTCAATGTAGCGCTCTAAATCCCTTAAAAATCCCAGTAGGCTTGGAGCTGTTGATACCTTATCGCCAAGATTATTTACCACCCAGTGATGCCCTGTATTACTTTGATCAAATGGCACTGCAGCTGATCCGGACACGTGACTTAAGCCACCAGCAAAACAGAAATCAGCCCCAAACAGGACAAGCTGTATGCCACCCATTTTTCGAGCCAGGTCAATTGCGGGATGAAGGACACTCCCTGATGTAAACAGCATCCCTTTGGGGTATTTAGCTTTTGTTTCCTGATAGAGTTCACTGGGAGAATAAGCTGTCATCCTCTGTCCTGACCATGCTTTTAGAACATCCTGATGAACGATGGGAAAATAAACAAGGGTAATTTTCTTTGGTATTGAAACGGCATGGGGTTTAAAAAAAAGCTCATTTAACTCAGGCATTGCATCAATGCAGATGACAATGTCAGGTGATATTCCAGCGTTAAGCAGTGGTCCCAGAGCAGCATCAACTGCAATCAACACCACACTGTCTCTCTTTGAAGCTATATACGCGTAGTGATCGCCTAAACTTGGTCCTGCTGCAGCAATAAAAAAGGTCTTCTCTGTTGCTGACTGAAATAAATCAGCAATATCCCCATCCCCCTTAATAAAGTCTTCATTTCCCTCAAGTCTTATGAGGAGTTCCTTGTTGACCTTACTATGTTTTTTGAGAAGAAATGGATTGGCCAGCTCTAAAAATACAATATCCCGCAATCTCGCAGAATGCTCATTTGCAAGAATGAGACAGGAAGGTACTGCTGCAAAGGGAAAATGTATCTCTGTCTGCTCACTGGCAGTATGAAGCTCTACTCTACTGTCTCCAAGCCAGTCTGAGTGATCAAAATAGCGCAGACTTTGATGGGTAAGCGCTGGATTCATGAGGGTGACATGGAGATGATCCAGATTTTTTCTCTGGAGCAAATTACGGACAAGCCCGCCCAGACCCAGGCCATAGACCCAGGCATCCCTGCTAGCCTCTGGTATTAAAGAGGCCTGTACCTCTGCTTCTTTTCTCTGATCATAAGCACTGGCAATCAGTATCGAATCAATAATCAATGTTGCCCTGATAGAGTTTTCCTGAAGCGCAGAGACACCATTATAATCAATACTTTTCTCAACCAGTTCAGCAATATCTGGCCAGCGTTCCCGCAAAAGAGCTAGATTATTTCTTAAATAATGTTCCTGCACGATTTCCTGTGAAATAGTATTTGTTCTTTTTTTATCTTTATTACTGTTTGTTATAGCATCTGCTCAAGGTATAATCAAAAAGAGTGCTCCATACGCCAAACAATATTATCAGGAATAATGGAAAATAAAATCAATGTCTATCAACCTGCAAACGACGCAGAAGCAATGGCGTTAGAAACGCTCCTGCTTGAACATAGTATCGATGCAGACGTTGTATCCTTCCACGATACAGCGTATGATGGCCTGTATCAAAGTCAATATGGTTGGGGAATAATCCGAGTTTTTCAATCTGATTTTGATAAGGCCAAAAAAATAATTCAGGAATGGCAGGATGCCACCCCTGAAAAGCTTCCTTGGTCCGAGCAGGAATAATTTGCTTTTGACCTGAGCTTTACCTTCCTGGGCTTTTTTTACCCTTTTTCTTTACAACACAATACCCTAGAGACTCTTTATGTACAGACAACCAATACGTATAGCAATTATCTTTCTCTCAGCCTTTCTCTTATTTCCTGGCACGGGAAAATGTGATGTACAGGGAATCGAGCACTTCCTGCATGATGCCATGAAAACCCTGGAACTTGAGAAGAATTCACCTGATCTTGGAGTTCTGACAAATGCAAACTATGTCAGACTCAATGAAAAAACCACCGAGCAGTATGTTGACATTATTGCACAAACAACTGGCTGCTCAATTGGTAAAGGCAACCTGTTGTTTTTTGACGAACGACCTCATAACTCTTTGCTTGTAGCCATGGCCAATAAAAAAACAGGCCAGTGTGTCGTCTTAAGATATGATGGCAAATTTGGTAAGCTTGGCGCCCTTTCTATGCAAGAAAAAGATATTGAAAAATCTGACTTTTTCTTTAGGAACTCAGGTGGCGTTACGGGTGAAGAAACTTACCATATAACTTCCATAATGAGGGCATGGTTAGGCGATGCGCCATACGACCTGTTGAAGAGTGCTGAGACACATGGCCATATCTGCCCTGGTATTATTCTGGGCTACTTGACAGCTAAAGGAATAGAGCAAAAATTTCCACTCCAGCATCCAGATGAAGAATATATCTTCATTGCCAGTCCCAATGGCTGCAAGGATGACGCTATTATGACACTGCTTGGCCTCACAGCAGGCAAAAAAAGTCTCTATTCCATGGCACAGGATCCTAAAAGCTTGATCCACAACACTGATAATTATCTAATGGGAATTCTTATAAAATGGTCCAACAAGGAAAATACTGGCATGGGAGCGGTTGTCGCCCTGAGCCTGGAGGCCCTCTTCATGGTAGCCAAACTCGATATCACCATGCCGCGCAATCTCAAAATTATGACCACACAAAAATTCTTTGACTGGTTGAATGACTCATCGCTTTTTTTCAGGGTTGAAAAAGCATTTCCAGTCAGCAGAGAATTCAAGAAACAACTTATAGCTGCTGATCAGAGCCCTTACGACCTACTCGGAATGGTTTCAAAACAGACTATACAGGAACTCAGCAATAATTAAGGTCTGCGCTTTGGCATATTGATTTTTTTGGTCCGAACAGACAAGAGGACGATCCATGGAAAATCACAAACTGGTTTTACCCGAACATTTGAATCATTTCGGCTATCTCTTTGGTGGTTATATGCTTCAATGGGTTGATGAATATGCCTGGATTGCGGCAAGCCTTCAATATCCAGGTTGCCAATTTGTCACCATTGGCATGGACAAGGTTGAATTTAAAAAAAGTGTGAGAAAAGGAACTATCCTGAAATTTGTCATTGAGCGAGCAAGGATGGGGACAACATCCATCCAGTATAATGTAGGGGTCTACCAAGGCAAAGATACTACGGTCAATAGATCTTTAATTTTTTCAACCAAGGTAACCCTTGTCAATGTAAACGAAGAGGGTAAAAAAACAAAACTTACCTGCCCAGAAGCCTCCAAATGATTGTAAGGCTTTAAATCCTACCCATTAAAAAAGGAGCATATGCTTTATCGCTCTTTTTAATATGATTTGTCAGCCAATTTTTCAAAAATTTCATAACATCAATAGATAACATCATTTTTCCTTCCCGAAAATCTCTTTCAAATCCTGAAATTTTTACCACAAACTCTTTATGCTCCTGTTTATGGGAATTAGTTTCTGGATAACCAAAGGCGGCAAAATATTTTTCTTCAGTTGAAAAGTGAACTTCCGTATAGTTGATAAGAGAAATGAGTATTCCTCCCAATGCCTTATCCGCCTGCCTGTTTCGCATGGCGTCATGCAAGCCGTTAATAAGTGAAATAAGTCGCTTATGTTGCCTGTCTATCTCATCAATATCCAGTTGTAAGGAATCATCCCAATCAATCAGTGCCATTTAAAACTCCAAGTCAAAAGTGTAAGATAAACATCTCTGTAAAAACAGAAATCTGGAACCATAGGATTATTTATCCATTATATGGTCTCGATGTCCATATTTCAAAGAGCAAGATGAGAGAATGGAAATATTTTTAGTAGATGAGCCTTTTTATTATTCCATCTTCCTGTATTTTCTTTTGAGATTTGTTAAAAAAACACTATTTTTTGGTTTTTTTGACAACCTATTGGCTGGTAAACTTATAACGTACTGTTAATTAAAGCTTTTAAGTTTCAATTTTTTATTTGTGAAAAATTCTTTTTTCTATAAAGTTTTGTAACGTGGCTGCCGATATAATAATAACGAAAAAATTTCCTTAAGCATATCAAGCACGGAAGTTCGATATTGACGCACGGAGGCGGCAAAATGTTAGGAAACGTTAATACAGGTCATCAAACCTACAGCACATTGCAGGCATATCAAAGCTACAGTGTTGAGGCATCTACTTTTTCTGCGAAAAAGACAAACGGCGAAGAATCCGTTTCTATGGACAAAGTGTCTCTTCGCGGAGAGTCCAGCACAACTATTACCTATACAGGCTCCATGACCTTAGATGGTGAGACTGGAGCTCGTTTTCAGATGTTGCAGACGCTTGTCAGCAACCTGCTCACCAAACAGGGTGTTGACACCAATATAATGACAGATGGCGGACAAGTTGACCTTACCGCCATTACACCAGGAGATGCCGAGCAGCTTGTAAGCGAAGACGGTTATTTTGGTGTTGAGCAGACATCAGAGCGGATTTTTCAATTTGCAATTGGCATAGCAGGCGGAGATCCATCCCGACTGGATGCTATAAAACAAGGAGTTGAGCAGGGTTTTCAGGAAGCAATTGATGCTTTTGGTGGCTGGCTCCCTGATATATCCTATGACACCATAGATGCTGTTATGGAAAAATTAGACAACTGGGCGCAAGGAGCCTAAAAGACGCAAGACTTAACCAGTACAGGTGATTGTCATGACAGTTGAATTTTTTGGAATTAGAGGTTTTGGACAGATCGGGGGCATTCAGAAAACGGATCCCTTGGGCAAAACCCAGAAAACAGACAAGGCCAGCGGCGCGGAAGGAGCAAATTTTTCAGTAGCGCTACGTGGTGCAAGTGAAGCACACGGTGCGGGTTCAGCTGAAAGTGCTGAAAGAGCAGCTAAGGTGCAGGCCCTCAAACAACAGGTAGCAGATGGTTCTTATGAGCCCGACTTACACAAAGTTGCCTCAAGCCTTTTGAAATTTTTGGTTGAAGAAGGCTAGCACACCATGACTCAACAAGAGATTCATCAAAATCTGCTTCGTCTTCGTGAAGTAATAAGGGAAGAACGTGAACATGCCAAGCAGCTGGACATGAGATCCATGGCTGCAGATATACAAAAGAAGGAATCCCTTATCCAGGCTCTTGGACAGGTTGAAAGACTCCATCCAGACGACCATGCCCTTGCTCGGGAAATTCAGGAGGAAAACCGACGAAACGCCTATCTATACAGGACAACCCTTAACTGGATACGCAAATCCATGGAATTTTTTGGTCACAGGACAGCTCCTTCCACCTATGGCTACTCCGGAAACACAGTGAACTCCAATGTAAACGGACGACTTCTTTCCGGCAGAATTTAAAGAGTATTCTACTCTTTCCCATCATCTTGACTCAGTTTTGTATCAGATTTATCCTTTCAGCAAGATCCAGGGTAACTGCACTCTAATTTCTCCACCTCTATACCAAAAAAATCGTTCCGATTGTACCTTTTTGCAGTAGATGGCTAAACAGATTTCGTCCAATAGCCGATAATATAGATAAGGAAAATTGTATGTACTTTAACTATAGACAAAACAACACAACGAGATAGCAATGGGCGGACTAATAACAGCACTGAGTAACGGCAAAACAAGCCTGGCCACCACCCAGAAAAACATTGAAGTCACTGGCAATAATATTGCTAATGTCAACACACCTGGGTACTCAAAACAACGAACCCAGCTTGGTCAAATTCCATCTCTTGACCTAGGTGGTTTTTTTATTGGTCAAGGTGTAACAGTTGAGACTATTTCACGTGACTATAATGTATTTATTACCAGACAACTCCATGACAAAACCATAGATTATGGTGAAGAAAACGGAAAGTCTCTCCCTCTAACAGAACTTGAACGTGTCTTTTCAATCTCCAGTGATAATCTGGCCTCAGAAATGGACAGGTTTTTTGACTCCTGGCAGCAACTAACCATCAACCCATCGAACATGGTTGATCGAGAGGCAGTCCTCCAGAGAGGAGCCCTCTTAGGAAACGCTTTTAACAAAGTTTCAAACGAGCTGGATGCTGTCCAACAAAATATCAATAATACATTGGAGTCTAAAGTCGGTCTAATCAACGAAAAGCTACAGGGAGTAGCAGAACTCAATGACCGCATCAAACGGATAGAAATATCTGGACATGAAGCCAATTCATTTCGAGATCAGCGCGACGTTTTATTGCAGGATCTCTCGGAAATGTTTGGTGCAAAACATTTTACCGACGCAAATGACAGTTTATCCGTGCACATGCCGGGTGGCCTCCCCCTTGTAAGTGATACCAAGGCGTTTACCTTTGAATCATACACAGTGGCAGGAGATAAAGCATTTCGCATTAATTACGGTAACAATACAAAAAACCTGTTAACCCAGGATATGAGCGGCGAATTAAGAGGAATGCTAGATGTACGAGACATTACTCTCACCAATGCCAGAAATGACCTTGATGTGCTGGCACTTGATCTGACTGAAGCTGTTAATACAGTCCATAATGGCGGTTGGGATTTAAATAATAATAACAATATCGACTTTTTCGTTGATCTTGGCGGTGTTGTTTCAGGAGCAGCCCGTTCAGTACAGATGGCAATAACTGACTATACTATGATTGCGGCTGCTGGTAATGCTGCAGCCGCACCTGGCGACAATGAAAACGCCCTGCTGCTTGCAGAACTTGAAAACACCAATACTGTTGCCGCAACCTCGGAAACCTTCAGTGGCTATTTCAGTGGAATAGTTTCTGACATAGGTTTAGAAGCAAGCAGAAATAAATTAGCTCTCGGTGGAGCTGAAGATGCAATGAATCAACTGGAAACCTTGCGAGAAGGTTTTTCTGGAGTTTCCTTAGAAGAAGAAATGGTTTCGCTGATCCAATTTCAAAGATCTTTTGAATCATCAGCCAAATTTCTATCCATTGTAGATGAAATGATGGCTGCGGTCATCGCATTGAAGAGTTAGATTATGAAAGCAACAGAAGGAACAATTTACAGGGCTCTACAAGGTTACCTGGATGATCAGACTTCCAGGCTTGAAGATTTACGAAAAATTGCCGCATCTGGCAAAAGAATGAGTAAACCTTCTGATGATCCTGCTGCTGTACGACCGCTCATGAGTGCCAAACAAGAATTCAACAATGCTGAGCGCTACATCTCCAACATGGGGCAATCTCTTGACAAAATGAGCTCCATGGAAACCCACATGGACCAGATTGAGAACACCTTACAGCGGGTTCAAGAGATAGCAATTAATTCCATCAACTCAAGCCTTGACCCCGCCACCCGTCAAATGATGGCTAATGAACTTGGCCAACTTCGTGAGCAACTTCTGGACTCAGCCAATGCCCAGGTTGACGGAAGGTATATTTTTGGTGGCTATGAAGAGCAAACAGCGCCCTTTTCCCTTAACGGTGCTTATGTAGCAGGTGCTTATGATCCAACAAATGCAGCAACCTGGCCCTATACCTATAATGGCGATGCAAATGCAACTTCCCTTGCGATTTCCACAGGTGAACAGATTCAGGTTAACTTCACAGGAGCACATCTATTTCACGGGGATGCCAATAATGACGGTAATGTCGATGCAGGGCAGGTAAATATATTTGCAGTGGTCACAAATCTTATGGAATCAGTTACCGTAGGGGATACTGTCACTACCCAAGCTGAAATGGCTAACCTGGAAATCGCTGCTGATCAAAACAGGAGTCTACACGGACTGCTAGGCAATCGAATGGCTCGGATTGAAACATCCATGGCTTATCAGGAAGATATCAAAGTAGACTTGCTGGAGGTTATTTCAAGATATGAAGACGCTGATGCCATTGAGGCCTTCAACAATATGCTGCAGCAGGAGACAGCTCTTGAAGCTGCATTAAGTGTCACTTCACGTGTTTCACAGTTATCAATTCTGGATTTTATTCGCTGATTTTTTCACTGTTTTCTCTTTTCTTAGCCAGGCCCTTTTTGATAATTACAGGGGTCTGTGTTTCTATCTTTTTCCCTTCTACACCCTTATCCTTCCTTTTCACATCCAGGGATGTTGTCCATGAGCCTGATAAAATATTAAAAAAATGTGAAATTTTATTTACTTAAAGAAAAAAAATACGCTAAACTTAAAAGTGTTCTTAAGGAAACCGTCTGATTTAGTTGGAATATGCTGGATCTTACCCATTCTTTCAATGCACTCAATAAAGGGTCGTAACCTGGAGTAAAAAATGCTGGTACTTACCAGAAAGCCTGGTGAAGGGCTGCGAATTGGCGAAGACATCATCATAAAAATTATTGAGGTAAAAGGTGGTGGGATTCGCCTGGGAATTGAAGCTCCTAAAGATTTAAAAATTTACAGGCAGGAAGTATACGAACGCATCCGTCAGGAAAATATTGGCGCTGCTTCTAACTGGACTATTGACGACCTGGACCAGCTCACTGATAACATTTCAACTATCAGGAAAAGGAAAAAATGAAAAGAATAAATACCCGCTTTGGTGAGGTTGAATACGATCCAAGCACTGCTCTTAATTTTCCTAAAGGATTGGTCGGATTTGAAATTTTACATAATTTTATTGTAATGCCAAACAAAAAGGATGGGCCTCTTTTTTGGATTCAATCAATTGAAGAACCTGAAATAGCCTTTGTTCTGACCGACCCAACCAATTTCTTTCAAGAATATAAGATTCTTCCCAGTAAGCCAGAACGAGAACTTCTCGGTATTGAAGAGGATGATGAATGTCATGCCCTCAGCATTGTCACAGTGCCACCCTCTCGAAAAATTACCCTCAACCTTGCAGCTCCAATCATGTATGCACCGAAAACCAATAGGGCTATACAAGTTATTCTGGAAAATTCTCCGTACCAAATTCAAACACCTTTACCAGAAGCAGCAGAACGTGAAGACAATGCAAAGTAGAACCCGTCAACTCCCAACAAATTTTGTAGTTTCATAACTACTTAAACAACACCAGATGATTCAAGAAATAAGTGACAGCAGATTAGGATATTTCCTGACCAATGAATTCGGTGATAAATATCTCTACGAAGTCAATCACAACTCCCTTAACAAGACCGGCGCACACAATCTCCATTCACTACGTTTTTCTAAACTCATTGAAGAACAGGATACTCTCTACATCATCAACGGTACCGATTCAGGAACTCTCTTAAAGTATTTAGACAACACTGAGATAAGCTCAGGCACCACAATCATTCTTGTTGAAGTGCCTGAAGTGTATCAAAAAATTACCACTGAAATAGACCTGGATGCACTCAACGAGAACATTCTGTGTATAACCCTGGATGATTTTGCTTCCACCCTCCATGAAATAAATGTTCAAAGCTATATTTATGTCGGCAAATTGGAATTGCATCAATCTCTGGCCTCAGAACATGCCTTTCTCCCTGAATATCAGGAAATGCTTTGGACACTGCAAGCCGAGCTCCAGCAGACATCCTGGAACGTGGAAAGCACTCTTGGCTCAGAGCCTTTTCTTGTCAATCAATTGAAAAACGTTGGGGAAAACCTCATCCCTTCACACCATTTGAAAGATTCTTTTGCAGGCGGTACTGCAATGCTACTGGCTGGTGGTCCTTCACTTGATGAAATCCTGCCCTGGGTTGAGAAAAATAAAGACAGAATGGTCATCCTGGCAGTCTCACGGGTCTGCCGCCGACTCCTGGAAATTGGAATCAAACCCCATATGATATTTTCAATTGACCCATACATGGTTAGTTTTGATATCAGCAAAGAAATGTTTTCTTTTTGGCAATCATCTATTTTTGTCAATGTGTATCATGTGGTGCCCCAGCTCCTCAGCCAGTGGAAAGGGAAAAGTGTTTTTTTAGGTGCCCGCTTTCCCTGGGAGTCGAAGCTCAACGAAGAGAGTTTAGCCCATCCAGGTCCAACAGTATCAAATGTTGCCCTGGCAACGGCTGTGGCAATGGGTTTTGATCAGGTCATTCTGGCTGGATTTGACCTCTGCTTTTCCCGAGAAGGTTTTACCCATGCCGTCGGCAGTAATGAACATGTTGCAGGACCCCAGCTCAACAATGTCTGTAAAATGGTAAAAACAAACGGAGGCTGGGAAGCAGAGGCAACCTGTGATTTTGTCCTGGGAATTGATATTCTCGGGAGCCAGGCTGCAGATGCAAAAAGCAAAGGAACCACCATTATCAACCCTGGTGCTCATTCTGCTCAAGTAGAAAACATAAAGCATATGTCCCTCGATACCATTGAACTCTCCCCATTGGAGGTAAACCCTCAAGAGGTTTTTGACACTATCTTGCCAGTGGTAGATAAAGACTATAAACAGGATTATTATAAAAAAATCACCAAGGACTTAGCCCATGCCTATGGCGAACTCCTGCATATACGGAAACTATCCCAGGAGGCAATTCGCTGTATTGATGGCCTCTTTGGCCGTAAAGGTATCAAACAGGATTTTAAATTCAAAAAAAGGGTGGATAAGATCGAGAACACCCTTAACAGAAAACACAAAGAGTTTTCACGACTTACACGTTCTTTTGGCATCAAGGAGTTCTTAAAATTAACCAGAATTGACAAAGACAGAGAATGGGAAGACAGTGAAATAGAAGATACTGGAAGAGCCTATTATACGGCTTATAAAAACTCTGTTGTCACCCTGATCGATCTGGTCCAGGATAGTAAAAAACGTGTAGCATTGCGTCAGGAAGAACTGAAAGCCAAACCAGATCTTCTGGAAATTGCCAAATTCTGGAAAAAAGATCTTACTCCAGGTAGAGCGAAAGTATGGTTGCATGAAAACAAGCTGAACATAAATGACCTGTCAGAAGATCAGCAGAAAATAATGCAGAATCTGCTCGACGATTTTTCATCCATGCTTGATATGACTGAGACCGATCATATGAAGCGGAGTCGGCAATATGCCGAATTGACTGGCGTGCGGGGGAAAGCCATTTCATTTTTCCGTCAGGAGAACAAAGAAACGCTGCAGCAACTCGTGCGCTCCCTTGAACTCCACCCTGATCCGGAGGCCAAGTTTTACCTCTATCTTGCCAACGGATACCTCTTGGAGCTTGAAGGTCATCCAGGAAAAGCACTTGAGCTGTATCAAAAAATATTTGATTCGCAAAATGAATCTCTTATCGAAGACTGTCTCAAGCGCATTGCCTCCATTTCAATTACAGAAGGTGACATTGCCAACAGTCTTTTGGCACTTGAAACCCTGACCCAGGTATCACCTACTTATTTGATCCAACTTGCAGAATTGCAACGCCTCATTGGTGAACCTCAAAATGCAATTGAATCCTATTTATCCTACATTGAAAAAGCAGCATCTGATACCCAGACGATGCTCAAGCTAGGTCAACTCTACCAAGAAATTAATATTCCAGAAGGGGCCAAAGCAATGTATGAACACGTGCTGCAAATAGATAAGGATAATCAGGCTGCCAAAAAATTCCTGGGTGACTTGTAACAAAGCATTTGGATTCAAACCCCTTTCTTTCAATCAACTTTTCATTTGGCAGTTTTCTAAAAAAATCATTGCTGCTGGCACATACAGCAAAGAATAAGCACCTAAAATTTTTACTAGTAACACCATGAAATCATGATAAACGGTAAAAAAATTCTTGCCATTATCCCTGCCCGTGGCGGCAGTAAAGGCCTTCCAGGAAAAAATATCAAAAAGCTGGGTGAAAAAGCACTTATTGGATGGACCATTGAAGCAGGACTTGCAAGTTCCTATATTGACAAGTTAATTGTCTCAACAGATGACTTAAAAATAGCTGGGATTGCCAGGGAATTTGGTGCAAACTTACCTTTTCAGAGGCCAGCGGAACTTGCGACTGATAATGCCAAGTCCATTGATACCCTATTCCATGCAATAGACTGGTTTTCCACAAATACAAATGATACTTTTGACTTGATTCTACTACTGCAGCCTACCTCTCCGCTTCGCAGCACAAAAGATATCGACAAGGCACTCAGAAAGCTGTTGGAAACAAAAGGAAAAGCTGTTGTTTCAGTATGTCCTTGCGAACATCACCCCTGGTGGGCAAATGAACTGCCTGCAGACCATAATATGAAAGAATTTCTCAGACCCGAGATTGCTAATACCAACAGGCAAGCTCTCCCTGCTTACTATCGTCTAAACGGTGCCATCTATATTGCCGAACCTGCATATCTCAGAGAAAATGACTCCTTTTTGGGAGAGCACACTTATAGTTACGAGATGCCTCTTGAGCGCTCAGTTGATATAGATTCTGCTTTGGATTTTAAACTTGCAGAAGTCCTAATTCGAGAAAACCAAGACCATGACATGCCAGCTACCTAAAAAATTATCCCTTAACTATCGATTGAAAAATTTTCCTGGGTGATCCCTCTAGCGGGAAAGGCGGTATGATTATCGGGAAGATCCTCAACGATTACAGATCCGGCTCCAACAACACAATCTCTGCCGATATGAATATTCTGGATAATAGAAGCGCCTGTGCCGATATGACTTCCCTCCCCGACAATAACACCTCCGCTTAAAACTGCTCCTGGAGCGACATGGCAATGTTGACCGATTTCACAGTCATGTTCGATGACTGATCCAGTA
>CAMYOP010000024.1 GCA_947260045.1 uncultured Desulfobulbaceae bacterium | reverse complement strand
CTATTGCTTGCGGCTGCATGCTTTGCCCGCAGTTCTGATCGCTTTTACAAATGGCTGATCGACCATTCACACCTGGGACCAATGATTCATGGATATCTGGATGGAAAAGGCATCCCTCTCAAGGCCAAAATCTCTGCTATCATTATGATATGGATCTCTATCCCTCTTTCAGCGTTCCTTTTTGTTCCTTTATACTGGGTAAAAATTCTTTTGTTATTGATTGGTTTTAGTGTCACGATCTATTTGTGGTGGTTGCCTGTACGAAAGGATGAGTGAGGCTGTTCTGGGCAAACAAAAAAATGGCTCCTCCCTCCTCTTTATCACCATGACATCGAGAGCAGACATTTTCTCTGGAATCGTTAAGCTCATAATTAAGATCTTCACCCAGACCCGCTCGAGCACTTTCGCCAGGAGTACGGTATTCTAAGTAACAATTAAATCAATTATTAGCGGTAAAACCATGATTCCAGACGCACAGTATCTTCAGAAATTGGCTGCGGCAACAATGCCATACGGTAAATATGCTGGAATTCGACTGGTTGATCTCCCTGAACCGTATGTTGTCTGGTTTATTCGAAAAGGAGTTCCTGAAGGGGAACTTGGTGAAATGCTGCAAAATGTTTACGAAATTAAAGTAAATGGCCTCGAATACCTTTTTGATCCCTGGAAAAAATAACGCCTTAGCTTGTACATCAAATCACTTTATTAATTCTCAATTTATTCTGCCCTCAAGGCTTCCTGCGGATCGAGTTTTGCGGCCTGACTGGCAGGGATAATCCCAGCTGCCAAACCTATAAATGCTGAAAGGACAAGAGAAAGTGTTACATAAAAAATACTTGTCTTTGTAGGAAGAGCAGGAAGGAAAAATGTTATCAGGCGGGCCCCGCCCCAGCCGACAACAAGCCCTGCCACCCCCCCAATAATGGAGAGAACAGTCGCCTCCTCCAAAAAAAGATGAAGAATTTGCCTTCGGGTTGCGCCCAATGCGCGCAGCAGCCCAATCTCCGAGGTTCTGTCATGTACGGTAATGGTCATGATGGTCAGAATTCCTACACCGCCAACGAGTAAAGAAATACCTCCCAATGCCCCGACTGCCAGGGTCAGCTTGTTCAACACATCATCAAGAACCTCAAGCATCTGGTCCTGGGTAGTAATGGTAAAATCCTCGTGACCATGGCGTTCAATCAAGAGCTTTTTGATACGACCAGCCAACACTTGAGAAGATGTAGAAGAGGAATAGAGCACATCTATTTCCATAAGGCTTTCCCGGTTGAATATTTCCAGTGATTTAGCTGCAGGAATATAGACCGCGTCATCCAAATCAAAACCCAATATCTGACCCTTGGATTCCATTACACCGGTGACCCGAAAGCGAAAGCCGCCAATTCGGACAATTGCACCCAGCGGGTTTTGAGGGCCAAAGAGTTCCTCGCGCACTTTGCTACCAAGCACCACATGAGTACGCGCTGCCCGTGGATCATCCCTTGGCAGAAAACTGCCAATCGAAACCTTGAATTGCCATACATCTGGAGCATAAGGCCCAACTCCAAGAATCATGGTCCGTCGCTGACGCCTGCCAAATTCTACAGCACCATTTCCCTGAACAATTGGAACTGTTGCTTCCACATGGGAAAGTTTTTTTATTGCCAATTCATCTTCCAGAGTCAGGGGACGAACATTTGAGATCACTGCTCCAGACATGCCCATTGTTGTTGTCTTACCGGGAACAATAATAATGAGATTGGTACCGAACTGGGTAAATTCTGAAACGATATACTGTTGGACACCTTCACCAATTGAAGTCAAGAGGATAACCGATGTAATCCCAATACAGATTCCAAGGGTTGTCAGCAAGCTTCGAAGTCGGTGGCTGATCAGCGCTTTCAGAGAAAATTGTAGGGAATCATACAGTTTCATGTGATCAGGTTTTCCATCAGCGTTTTGAAAGAGCCTCAACCGGTTCAAGCTGGGCAGCCCTGCGAGCAGGTAAAGCCGCAAACAACAAACCTGTACAGATAGCAACCAGCAGTGCTGCGCCAATTGACCATAGGGGCGACTCAAAGGTAAAGTCCGGTAAAATTCTGGATAAAAGTTCGTTGGCACCAAGACCAAGGGCAGTACCAATACAGGCACCAAGCAGAGAAAGCAGGAATGCTTCCAACAGAAAAAGAGACATAATCTGGCTCGAAGGTGCACCGAGTGCCTTGAGCAGGCCAATTTCTCTTGTACGCTGGGAGACAGAGACAAGCATGACATTCATGACCAGAATGCCTGCAACGAGAAGACTTATAGCCGCAATTCCGCTGACAGTAAGGGTGAGGGCATCGAAAATCCGATCAAAAGTAGCAAGGATCGCATCCTGGGTAATGATCGTTATGTCCTCCTCACCATTGTGACGCTCCTTCATGGTCCGGGTAATCTGTTTTTTGAG
This sequence comes from uncultured Desulfobulbaceae bacterium, assembly GCA_947260045.1. Taxonomy (GTDB): domain Bacteria; phylum Desulfobacterota; class Desulfobulbia; order Desulfobulbales; family Desulfobulbaceae; genus CAMYOP01. Next base: position 14,249 of record CAMYOP010000024.1, on the reverse strand, counting down.
GCGACCAATGGCATCCCTGTCCTGGGCCTCAATCATGATGCGAAAAAGGGATTCCGTGTTAAATAGAGCCATGGCGCTTGCCACCGGAATAAAGGCCATATCGTCAGTGTCCATACCGATTGAAACTCCGCTCTCAGCAAGAGAACCGATAACCTGAAATCTCCGGTCGCCTATACGAATTATTTTTCCCAGAACATTACTAGTGCCAAATAATTCTGCTGCGAGCTTTTTGCCTAAGACGCAGACCTGCTGGGCCCTGTACGGATCTCTGGTCGACAAAAAAGAACCACGGCCCATGGAAAGGTTCACAATATGCAGAAAAGGAGCGGTTGTCCCGAAAATCATAACTTCTCTTTCTCTTTGCTGATAGGAGACCGGTGCACTACCAACAACAACAGGGGCTAATTTCGTAATGGTAGGATGACGCAGTAAAGCAAGGGCATCGGTAATGGTGAGATCCTGTGGGGTTTCCCCTACTAGGGGAGGAATGCCGCCAGTGGTTTCCGAGCGTCCCGGGATGACAAAGAGAAGATTGGTGCCAAGGTTAGCAAAGCGCGAAACAACATAGGTCCTTGCAGACTCTCCAAGCGAAATAAGGATAATAACAGCCGCAACACCGATAGCCATTGCCAGCAGCATGAGAAAAGCACGAAGCCGAACGGAAAAGAGGGCATGAAATGCAAAGGAGAGGGCATCTGTCCCGCGCATCAACCCTCCCCGTCCAGTATTGCGCCGTCATCCATTCGGATACGACGATGGGCTCTTTGACCGAGTTCCGGATCATGAGTAACCATGAGAATGGTCAGTCCGCCTGCGTTAAGATTTTCTAGAATTTTAATAATTTCATGGCCGGAAGAGCGATCAAGGTTACCTGTTGGCTCATCAGCAAGGAGTACAGCTGGCTGGGTGACGGTTGCTCTGGCAATGGCAACCCGTTGACGCTGACCGCCGGAGAGTTGGTCAGGTCGATGTTTTGCCCGTTCACCTAAACCAACGAGCTCAAGAATCTCTGTAACTTTTTTATGCCTGACAGCAGGGGCAATACCGGAGAGCATTAATGGCAGTTCAATGTTTTCACGAGCACTGAGACGAGGAATGAGATGAAAAAACTGGAAAATGAAGCCAATACGTTCACGTCGGATCAGGGTACGCTCATCATCACTAAGATCAGTAATACTTCTTTTCTCAAGCAAATATTGTCCAGAATCCGGTTGATCAAGTAGACCGATGGTGTTTAAAAGCGTTGACTTTCCCGAGCCGGATGGTCCCATGACAGCGATGTACTCACCTGAATCGATCTGAAGTGAGATATTTCGTAGTCCATGGACAGTTTCCTCCCCAACTGTAAAAGTTTTTTTAACGTCCCTGAGAGTAATGATGGGCTCATTCATCGGAGAGGATTTCCGCTTTTGCCAATGCACCGTTTGTAAGACCAGGGCGATCAATGGTTACAACCACCAGATCGTTTTCCTCGAGGCCAGTGAGAACTTCTGTGTATTCCCAATTTGCAAGTCCGGTCTCTATTTTTTGCTCACGCACTTTTTCCTGTTTGCGACTGTAAACATACACTGTATTTTTATCGATAATTGCTTCTGAGGGCAGCAGCAGGACATCTGATTTAGAGTCGATTACAATTTCAGCATCTGCACTGTACCCAGGGAGAAGAATTTTGGTTTCTTCGGGTCTGGTAAACTCTATTTCGATTTCAACAGTTCTTGCCTGTTTTTCCAGGTCCAAAACAAAATCAGCAATGCGTTTGACCTTGGCGGAAAAAAATTTTCCCCTGAAAGCATCGAGGGATACCCTGGCTTCCATGCCTTCTCTGATAGCAGAAACGTCAACTTCATCGATTGGGGCCGAGACATAAAAACAGGTGGTATCGATCAGGTGAACGGTTGGCAATGTCTGGACACCAACAGGGGAAGGAGTCACAAATTCACCCAACTCACCGTTTAAATCGGCAATAATACCATCAAAAGGAGCATACAGAAGGGTTCGCTCAAGGGTGGCCTGAACAAGATCGATATTGGCCTCTGCCACTTGAATGGAGGTGCTGGCGGCCTGGCAATCCGCTTTGCTGGCAGCGCTTTGGGTTTTTAGGGCATCAAGTCTCTCAGGTGTTGTCACACCTGATCGTTCAAGATTAGCATATCTTTTAAGTTGTCTGGCTGCATTATCAGCAGTCAGGCAGATTGCCTCAGCTCTAAGTTTTGCTGCCCGGGCCTCACTTTTTGCAAGAGCCAGTTGTGCTTGCAGGTCCTGATTCCAGAGAGCAAGCAGCAAGTCTCCTTTTTTAACCCGCTTCCCCTCATGGACGGGCCACTGGGCTATCTGACCACCAATGGCTGGAGAAAGCAGGGCCCGGCGACAGGCCTTGACCGTACCGGCCCGGGTATTTACAACGGTTGCTTCAATGGTTCCCCGATGTATTTGCTTGACACCGATCGAGATTGCTTTAGGTCGTTTTGAATAGAGAACACCTGCCGCAATCGCCAAAATAAGAAAAAAAATTAGACCAATTTTTTTACCTGATTTCATGGTCATTTACTAGAGACGTATGGAGAGTTGAAACAAACATTTCGGTAAACCTTCTCCTTCAGGATAACCTGATATACAAATTTATAGCGTCAGGAGGGTATCATGACCAATCCCTGGCTCCGGTGAGGAAGATAGGCCTGATCCCCTCATTACTCATAGCGTGTCTTCTTCCGGTTTCGGTTTTTTTGTTCTGTGACCTGGCTTGGCTAAAATTTCCACGTAAAATGACTCAAGCTGCTGGGCTTCAGCGTTATCAATATATTTATTCATTTCAGCTAAATGAATTTCTTTGGCCTCTTCTTCATTTGGGCCAAATTTGCAGTCGAAATCCCAAAAATCAACACCTTCTGGCAGCTTTTTCTTACGTTCTCTCTTTACGTATTTTTTGACATCGCGCTTCACCCCTTCAGCAAGCCGGTCGACTCTGATTTTCGGATGAGTGAGTTTAAAAGTTTTCTTCATATGTATCTCCAAAAAATTGGATTGAATAAGGTGTAGATAGACATGCAATTATAAAATTTCTCCTTATACGGTGCCAGTCTAAACAGGTTATTCAACTTGAAACAGGTTTTATATATGGATTATCCCGATATTTTAGCTGCATACCCTTTAAAAAATTCCGTAATATCTGATCTTTGCAAGAGCGGTAATGTTTATTGCCTGGTTTACGAAAAAATGCACCTAATTCATGTTTGCTTACATGCAAATCAGCCATGTACAAAATCTCAAGAACATCCTCGGATTTCAAGTTTAAGGCGATTTTTAATTTCATAAAAACGATGTTGTTCGTGATTCGTTTCTCAGGCTTTGGCTGTGGGCCTTCTTTTTTGCCACGTTTATCGTTGATCAAACCATTTAAAAAAATCGCAAGCTGAGTGTCGCTACATGGTTTATATGCAGGATCTTCATCTCTTTTGAGCCAATCGCTTATCTGCTCGCGTGTTACCGCGTGATCTGCTAAAGCAAAGAGCGAAATCATTTTCGAATCATCAAAATCAAAAATATAGCGGATACGGCGTAATATGTCGTTATTTATCATAAAAATTCTCTTTCAAAATAGTTCGTAATTGTGCCAGAATGTATTGTTTGAGTCCCTGACTCATTGAGCCTTATTGAGTCTGATTCGCCTAAATAAGGGCTCGTATGCTACTTCTAAAATCCCGACAGGGGAAAGGATATTTTTTGTTTTTCCCTCTTAAGACCTCTTATGACAAGGAAAACAGAGCTATTTAATACAATATAAAACACTAATTTAATGTTATTTATTTTCTGGCTGTTTTGGATTATTTATATAAAAAGAAGATATAATTCTCCCCCATTGTCACAACAGTTAAAGCATGCAGTTCAAATAGGATTTAATTGATAATGAGCAAACAACGGTTCAAATTTCCCGGAACACAATCATCTGTTAACCTCCCCGAAACCCCCTGGACACTATCCAGTGAAGAAACCTTGCAGACCCTTCAGGTAGATGCTGCAAAGGGTCTCAACACTACAGATATACGGAAACGGCGAAATACCTTTGGCCAAAACATGCTGCGCGAAGTGAAAGCAAAAAGCGCCCTGACAATCTTCATCAATCAATTTAAAAACCTCATTGTATTTTTTCTTATTGCTGCAGCTGCGCTCTCATTTGCCTTTGGCGATCATGTTGAAGGAATCGCAATTGTTCTTGTCATTGTCATTAATGCTGCCATTGGCTTTATCACAGAGTTGAAGGGAGCACGTTCAATTGAGGCCTTGCGAAAACTCGGCAGCGTCAGTTCAAGGGTACGAAGAAACGGTAAGATCAGTGAAATTCCGGCAAAAGCCCTCGTACCAGGTGATGTAATTATTCTTGAAGGGGGAGATATAGTTACAGCTGACTTGAAAATTATCAATGCTTCTAAATTGCAGGCCAATGAGTCCGTTCTGACTGGAGAATCACTCCCTGTAAACAAATCGCTTGATACCCAGGATGACCGTTCTCCCCTGGCAGAACGCTTCAGCATGCTCTTTAAGGGAACTGCCCTGACCAGAGGTTCAGGTGAAGCCATTGTTGTTGCCACGGGTATGCAGACAGAGCTTGGCAAAATTTCATCACTTGTTGAGGAGACCGTAGAAGATGAAACTCCCCTGGAAAAAAGACTGAACCAACTTGGAAACTGGCTCATCTGGGTAAGCCTGGGTACTGCAGCAGTAGTCGCAGTAACAGGAATCATGGCAGGCCGTGACCTGGTCCTGATGATTGAAACAGGTATTGCCCTTGCCGTTGCCTCAATCCCCGAAGGTCTTCCCATCGTAGCGACAATTGCCCTGGCAAGAGGTGTCTGGCGCATGGCGAAACGTAATGCGCTTATTAAAGAGTTGTCAGCTGTAGAAACCCTCGGTGCCACAAGCATAATATGCACTGATAAGACAGGCACACTCACTGAAAACAAACTCACCGCTGTTGAGTTCCTCCTGGATACAGGAAAAATTATCATAAACGAAAAGGCAGAGAATAAGGACCAGGTCTTCAGCCGCGAAGACGAGACTTTTGTCAGTCCTGAGGCAAGCACTCCACTGCTCCAAGCACTGGAGGTAAGTGTTCTCTGCAATAATGCCGAAATTGCTGATCCGGGAAAAAAAGGGAAATCAGTCGGCGACCCGCTTGAGGTAGCCTTTCTTAATATGGCCGCCAGTGTCGGCCTGACACGCCACAATCTTGCTGAAAAATTTCCTGAAGAATATGAAGAGGCTTTTGACTCTGATATCAAAATGATGGCTACTTACCATCGCACTGAAGGCCGCTTCAGAGTTGCGGTGAAAGGTGCACCGGAAAGTGTATTGAGTGCCTGTGCCTATGTGGTGACTGAAGATGGGCTTACACAAATGGGCAAAGAGGACCTGGTTCACTGGAACCAGCTCAATGAGGACATGGCCCGAAGAGGCCTGCGGGTTCTTGCTCTGGCTGAAAAGATGGTCGACTCCATTGAGGAAAAGCCCTATAGCGAGCTACAGCTGATAGGGCTTGCCGGCCTGATGGATCCTCCCCATGAGGGAGTAAAAGAAGTCCTTCAACTCTGTAAAAATGCTGGCATACGGGTCATAATGGCGACAGGCGACCAGGCGGTGACGGCCCAGGCCATTGGAAAAGCTGTTGGTTTGGTTACGGAACAGGATGCCAGGGTCGTTCACGGGCTTGATCTCAAAGCAATGGATGACCTGACTCAAAATGAGAAAAATCTCTATGCCGAGGCTAACCTTTTTGCCAGAGTCAGCCCGAGTCAGAAACTGGATATCATTGCCCTGCACCGTGAAAGAGGTGCTATTGTGGCCATGACCGGTGATGGTGTAAACGACGCTCCTGCCCTCAAAAAAGCCGACATCGGTATTGCCATGGGACTACGCGGCACTCAGGTGGCAAGAGAAGCGGCCGATATGATCCTCAAAGATGATGCTTTTTCCTCCATAGTCCTTGCAGTGGAACAAGGCAGAGTTATTTTTAAAAATATCAGAGCCTTTGTCCGCTATCTTCTCTCTTGCAATCTCAGCGAAATAATGACTGTTACCGCTGCTGCATTTCTCGGTCTGCCTTTGCCTCTTCTTCCCTTGCAAATTCTTTTTCTCAATCTTGTCACAGACGTTTTTCCTGCATTGGCACTGGCAGCAGGAGAAGGAAATCCTGGCATTATGAAAGATCCGCCACGGAAAAAATCGGAACCAATCATGACCAAAAAGCACTGGTTGGGTGTGGCTGGCTATGGCCTGCTTATTACCTGTGCTACCCTTGGTGCATTTATTATTGCACTTACTATTCTAGAATTACCGGAAAAGGAGTCGGTGACTATTTCATTTTTAACCCTTGCCTTTGCCCAACTCTTTCATGTGTTTAATGTTCGGGATAAAAATTCAACAATTCTTAACAATGCCGTCGTAAAAAATCCATTTGTCTGGGGAGCGCTGGTGCTCTGTACAATACTCCTTGCAATGACACTCATGGTACCTATCTTGTCAACGGTCCTCAAGGTAGCATACCCAGGCTTTGAAGGCATGGCACTCGTACTGATTATGAGTTTATTGCCTCTCATAGCAGGTCAAATTATAATAGCAATACTGGGTCGCATTCAGAACTAAAGCCTTTGTCAGCGGCTGTCTATGAAACATTGAGGATCATTAAATATGACAGACTCGCAGATAAGCGTAGACATCGAAAAGTCCGACACAAACTAAAGATGGCTAAGCTAAAATTTTGAGAGATAAGGAGTGGTGTTATTTCGGGTGCGATGGCATACATCAGGTATATCGAGCACGCAAAATGTTACCACGACGCCGTAGATCAGACTTTTCGCGACGTTATCAAATATCCCATGAAATTTAATCCTACAGTCATTGGCATTTTACGCGGCATAGAAAGTAATTTCTTCGCAGACCTTATGCAGGCATCCTTTCATGCTGGCTTGCAGGCAATAGAAATCACAGTCAATACCCCTGGAGCTGGCCGGATTGTCAGTGCCAGCCGTCAGCTGGTTCCTGACAATAAATTTCTTGGCATGGGAACAGTACGAACACTTGATGAGGCGAAAATGGCAGAAGATTCAGGAGCCATGTTTTTTGTGACGCCAAACCTTAACACCCAGGTCATAGATTTTGCCGTAAAACAAAATATTCCTATCATTGTTGGTGCTCTTACTCCCACCGAAGTATACACAGCATGGCGTGCTGGAGCAGATATGGTAAAAGTCTTTCCCTGCAGCGCCATGGGTGGTCCGAGTTATATCCGGCAATTGCTGGGACCTTTTGACACCGTGAAACTGGCTGCTGTTGGCGGTGTAAACTCTGATAACCTGGCTGATTATTTTGGTGCAGGAGCTGCGGCCGTGGGAGTGGGAAGTGCATTATTTGGTAAACAGGCTTTGGCAGAAAAAAATCTAAGCGTATTGACAGAAAATGTGAAAAGCTTTATTGAACAGAGCTATTCGTTCACAAATACAATGACAAAGCCAAATCAGGAGAGCATATAATGTACAGACCAGAAATTAAAGTTATAGACTGCACAGTCCGCGATGGTGGACTGATGAATAAATGGCAGTTCGATGATTCCTTTGTGAAAAATGTCTACAATTCACTTATCGAAGCAGGTGTAGACTATATGGAAATAGGCTACCTCAGTTCTGAGAAAGCCTTTAGCCGTGATGAATACGGACCTTGGCGTTTCTGTGCGGAAAAAGATCTGAAACGAATTACCGGCGATGGTGAAAAAAAGATCAAGCTCTCAGCCATGGCTGATATTGGCCGTATTGACTATGATGATATCCCTCCGAAATCAGAGAGCTCTCTGGATATGGTACGGGTTGCCTGTTATGTCCATCAGGTTGATAAAGCAATCGCCCTGGCTCACCATTGTAAAGACAAAGGGTATGAAACAACCATTAACCTCATGGCCGTTTCCACTGTTGGCTTACGGGATCTCAATGAAGCCCTGGAAGATCTGAACAAAAGCAAAGTACCTATAATCTATCTGGTTGATTCCTTTGGCGCCTTTTATTCTGAAGATATTGATACGCTAACCGCCAAATATTTTGAGCGAATGCCAAACAAAACAATTGGTATTCACTGCCATAACAATCAGCAACTGGCCTTTGCCAACACTATTTCAGCAATCATCAATGGTATTAACTTTCTGGATGCTACGCTCTATGGAATAGGCAGGGGGGCGGGCAACTGTCCACTTGAACTGTTACTTTCTTTTCTCAAAAACCCAAAATTCAAAGTACGACCTTTGGTTCAATGCATTGAAGAGGATATTTTCCCGTGGGCCGAAAAAATTGACTGGGGGTATTCTGTACCATATATGGTCACAGGCGTCCTCAATCAGCATCCCCGTTCCGCAATGGCCCATATGGAGTCAGACAATAAAAACAAGGTCACTGAATTTTTTGACTCGGTAACCTCTGTTTTATAAACAGAGCGTACCCCTTTTTGTTCGGTCCCAAAAATACTTAAATTGCATGAAAGCATTATTTTGGAACCCTCCCCGGCTGACGCCTGACGTAATTCGTCATACAATATAAACATGATAAAATCATTTAAATGCAAAGAAACTGAAAAGCTTTTTAATGACTTGGCTGTAAAAAAATTCAGCAGCATTTCGAGAGCTGCAAGAATTAAACTCGAAATCCTTAATGCTGCTATTTCTTTAAATAGTTTACGAGTCGCCCCAGGGAACAGACTTGAACAATTAAAAGGCAACAGGAAAGGTCAACATAGCATCAGAATTAACGACCAATGGCGTATTTGTTTCCTATGGAAAGAAGAAAATGCCATTGATGTAGAGATAGTTGATTACCATAAGGGGTAAAATCATGGCAAAAAAATTAACTCCAATCACTCCTGGCGACATTTTGCTAGAAGAATTTCTTCGACCGATGGAAATTTCTCAGAATCAATTAGCTAAAGACCTTAACGTTCCTGCTAATCGTGTTAGTCAAATTATTCATGGTAAAAGAGAAATAACAGCAGATACAGCATTGCGCCTTGGCAAATATTTCGGCATTGAACCAGAGTTCTGGCTTAATTTGCAAATGCGTTACAATATGAAAATAGCCAAAAGTAAAGTGGGAAAAAAAATCGAAAAAGAAGTAAAAATTCACCTTACTCATACGACAGGGCACAATCTTGAAACTGCATAAATGGTGGACTTAACAATTTGAAACACCGCACAAAATGCACCGACCTCAAAGCGGCAAGTGATCAAGGAATTATCCTGTTTTATAAATGAGCGTATTTCTGTAACCAAAAAAAAATCCCGGAGGTCAAAAAGAGACCTCCGGGATTCGCTACAAATTCTGGATAAACTTCAAAAAGCCTCTATGGAGTCCTTTTGTAGATAACCCTATCATTGTGACACATTCTACAGGTATTATTTTTACCAGGATTTCCTGGCCCGCCACCAAAACGTTGGATTATACCGCCACTGCTTAATGAAACATCCTTCAGGTCAGGGTCCACTTCTCCTTCCTGGTCAAGAAACTGAAAATTAAACATGGGCACCTTGTCAGATGTTCCAGGGGTACTTGCCAGCTCGCCATGTCTCGTCATTACTGGATTGGGAGAACCATGAACATTATGACAGGCTGTACAGCTTTGCGGGGAATCAGGAACGCCATCCCAGTCAGAATCCCAATCTTTAGCATTTCCACAAAATCCTCTTCCCTGTAAATGGTTGAGGTGATCATTTACCACATTACCATTTTCATCCACTTTCTCGTCGTTTCGAAAATTGGTCTGGAGTGGATGTTTAAAAAAACCACCAGTACCGTAAGCATCACCGAGCAGATTGTAACGATCGTGGCAGGATAGGCAGAGAGCAAAATCATTATCTGTTCGCGGATTATCACCGTTGTTACAATCCTCACGTGGAATTTGCATTGCTGGTACTTGCTCTGCTCCTACAAGCACATCTGCCAGGCGATACCCACTTGAGTAATTTTTCAAATCAGCTTTATATGTCTGAGCCACACCATCTACATGTATACTTGTAGTATCATGGCAATTGTCGCAGGAGATCTTATGACCACTTACTTCATAGCCATACTGAAGGTCACCCTTATACTGCACTTCCCGAAGAGCATTTACTGCAATGAGGTTAGGGGTGGCCCGAACAAATTTCAAATACTGAACCGGCTCAAATTTATCCAGTCTATACTCTTCCCAGCCTTCAACAGGACCGACCTGCCAATACGCTTTGCCAAACCTGATCGCGCTTCCATAGAGTATTTCATCCCAGTTCACCAAATCATTGCTGCCGTAAACTTCCCAATAGGTTGCCTCGTCTAAAATTCCATTGATACGAACATGGGTAACATCTTGCGGGCTGCCAAGGTCAAATATCATTTCCTTGGCATCATCAGAAATACTACCAGTATCGAGATTACCATCTACAAGATTTTCAATTCCTAAAAAACCATTATCCACAGTTGCAGCCGGGCTTTGCCAATCACCTTGAATTGATTTGCCAGCAACATTGGGAGCAGAAACATCACGAGCAACAGAGGTCCCATCATCATGACAACCCAGGCACCATTTTTCTTTGCCTGGCTTCAAATTTCCATCTTCATCATAGATAAGAGATACTGTTGCATAGTTTCCAGGAAGGTTATTTAAAGCACCAATAGCAGAATCGTTCATGCCATCATAGGCGCCATCCGGGCTATGACATGCCACGCAGACCTGTTCATCAAGAACCATCTCATAGGCGCCCCATTCATTAAAGACGTACTTATGGCAGTCAAGGCAATCCAAACCAAAATCACCCTTCACACCATTCACATGGGTATTATGAATTGGTGCTGAGGCAAATACACTTCCAGCCATACCTGAAACAGCAAACAATAACGACAGGCCCCCTGCAACTGACTTCATCATTATACCGCACCTCATAAAAAAAATTAAACAAACAAGAAAAAGAAATGGCTCTTAAGCAAACTCAGATGGAAAACTCTTGTGACCTTATCCTGCCAGGAATGACAAAGGTTTTATTTCGCCTGATTCTTATAGAGACTTACATCTGATAATAGTCTTGGAAAGTACCAATCCAAGCTGAGTTTTATAGAGAGTTACTTAAAAATATAACCTGGAAAATATCCGTAGCGTGTCTGAAATAGTAGTCGCCAATTCATTGAATTTCTTCTCTTCCAATTGAACCGACTACTATATATTAGCACTTTTCAAACCGAAAGTACAGGAAAACGTATTTTGTAAACTGGAATTACAGAAAAGCGTATTTAACGGGCTACCAGTCAAGGTCATCAGGAACCGGAAATTCAGCATATGGATCATCTGGGTCATTTTTTTGCTGAGACTCATTTAAAACAAGGACGGCTTCAGCGTTTCGCTTTGCTATCTTTCGTGCCACCTCGGCGGGCACTATCTCGTATTGCTCCTTATGCTTGACAATGGCCACCTGTCCCTTGCTCAGCTGGTCACGAAGAGGCTCGGTAACATAAATCTTCCGTATCTTGTTATTATCGGCAAAATTATAAGCCTGGTCACCTTTGCCTATTTTCATTTTGGCTGACCCAATCATCTGACCAATCTGAGCCATCAACTCTTTTTGCTCTTTTTGAAGCTTTTGCTGGCGATTTAGTTGACGGGCCTGCTCCTTTTCTGCAGCCAGAGCCTTCTGAGCATGTTGCGTACTCTCTGAGACCGCTTTGTGCTTGCCCCCTTTTTTCTTCTTTTTCTTATACTGCTCATGTTTGGCCTTATTCGCCTGTTTTTTACTGACCAGGCCAGCCTGCAACAATTGTGCACTGAGGGATTTGCCCATGAAAAATTCTCCTTTTATGAGAGGCAGTGTGGGGGTGAACTCGGATTACTATTTTTTAGCTTTTTTTGAGTGGATCTTAATTTTTTCAAGGGCCAAGAATATTTTACGACCGATCCAGGCATCAGTTGCAGCGTACCTGATCTGCTGTGGGGTGAGAATATCTTTGGCCCAATTGGAGGTCTGCGCACCTTTAGAAATACGACAACCCAAGAGCACTGAGGCCAAACCTCGCAAACCATGATTCTTAATTCCTGCCTTTTTGGCAAGACTAGCAAGGTCTACAAACCCGGCAGCTTTAAAAGAAGCCAGCTTCTTCAATTCTTTAATGTCAAAGTCGAGACCGACTCCAGCTTTGATGATAGCAGGATCAGCCAAAATCTTGCGGAGCGCTTTCATCAGACCCAGATGTTTAAGTTGAAAAAGAAAAACTTCCTTCTCACTGGCCAACTGCAGGAGCGACGGAGAATAACTTTCTCCCTTAACATGCGCTGGTCTTGTCTCGGTATCAAAACCAAGCAAGGTATGCCCTGCAAGTTTAGCCACTGCCTCCGTCAATTCCTTTTTTGTTTTTATGACGTGCACAGGTCCAGTCCACCGTACCAATTTGCAGGCATTTATCTCATCCTTGCTCATTCTCCGGTCAAAACCTGGTCTGCCTGTTTTGCTTTGGCTCATAATGGAATACTTTCTCTAATTTTTCATTGCTGTCAATTTGAAGGTGCTCCTGACACGCTTATGATAAGACGGTTTACTATTTTTCGCTACCACATGAAACAGACAGTTGGAATTTGCTCATTTGTATTCGTATATTTGGCTACTGGTGGAAAAAGCTACCACAATTCGAGTAACATACATTTAAAAAGATACTTTTTTTATGTATCTCTTTAAGTGGCTGCAAACAGAGCAAACAATTAAATAGATTATTTTTGGGGGAAGAAGCATGAAGGTTAATTATTACTTCCTGGTATTTTCTTTGCTGTTGCTGAGTGCTTGTGCACAATATAAAGGTGGCTTTACAAGTGTACCTTATGTTGGAAAAATAGAACCAGATCTTGGCAGTCCTTCTACTCTTTTTGAACTTGGCCAGTTGGAAACAATACGTTTACCTGAATCAAAACTTCATATGAGTATCGGCCTGAACAACCAGATCAAGACGTATGATTTTACGTTGTTCTTTCTCGTTCCGGTTCAAATGAATCAAACAGAAAGCCTTACACATATTGAGCAGGATCATCTTCAGCTGAAACTTCATATTAGTCCTCAACAAGATGGGTTCAGGTTTAATCCACATCTCATCACCATACGCCTTGATGGTCAGGAAGTTACAATGTCCGCTGCCTGGATTGAAGACAATGACAAAAGGTTTAACCACTTATACAAAGCCTATCACCTTGCCTTAGCAAAAAGAGCGGCAGCAATCAGGTCAGGCATTTCTCCAGAAGATGCGCCTAAGGCGAATAAACCAAAACCTGAAGAATGGCGCGAACCTGTTGACACGACGATGGTTTTAAACAAATCTGATAAGAGTTATTGGTTTATTGTGGATTTTGATGCCCCTGTACCTGCAACGGACAGAGGCATAATTCTGGATTTATCCAAAGCCCTCCAGCATCCAGATCTCGAACCAGTACCATTAATCAGATTCAAAAAGATATCCTGGTCTGAAGGGCGCAGCTAATAATGCCAAGTAACTAACGTCTGTAGTTAGAGATACAGTAGACACCTAAACCTGATAGCCTTTTGAAATGTTAGCACCTTCGATATGGCAATATTAACGGTAAAGCTCACGGGCCGCCGAGCGTAGCGAGGGAACAAGGTTCCACTAAATTGTATTAAAAGCAACATTATTCCAAAGTTGCGACAGGTTTTAAAAAAGCCGCCCCTTGCGGTCCGGTGTAGCGCTGGGTTATGTAGCAGCCTTTATAGTTAGCTTTCTGGTTTTAATTAATATTCGAACAATAGCAAATACACAACTACGATTAAAGCAAATCCAATCAAACAAAATCCAGAAATTGAAAACTTTTTCGCAGTTGAAGATAATGGAGTTTTTAAATATGGATCAGTGCTGCCAAACATTCTTGGTATAATGTGAAACCAACCAACAATGATCAACACTGCAAATCCAGATAAAAAGGAAATTGTAGCCAATTTTTCACATATTTGGATCATCGTTTAAATATACCTTTTTGTACAGGACAATACATCCTTTTGATACATAACAAGTTAGTATCTAGTTTCTTGATATCTACAACAACTAAAAAAATGAGCCAACGAAAAATCAGCAACTTAGTGGGATTTTGGTCTGATATCATTCACTCATGCATGACATCAAGGGGCTTGATAACTCCACTTTTCCTGAAAAGATATTTGAATTGGCAATATTAAGAGGTTTTGCAAAACTGCAACTGAACCTTCTTCC
>CAMYOP010000023.1 GCA_947260045.1 uncultured Desulfobulbaceae bacterium | reverse complement strand
AAAGGCAGCCAGGATTCTACCATCCTGATTTTTATGAAATTTTTCATTGATTTGTTCAATCATCTCTCTTGCCCCAATAATGATTGCAAGGTGTTTCACCTTATAGGGCCTTAAATAATCTATCAATCCCTGGTGATCATTACAATTTGAAACAATTACCTTTTTACCCAAGAGGTTTAGCGCACCGGCTCTTTCCAGAAAATCCTTATTGTCAATATTGTTAAAGGTTCTTAGATTGTCCAGTGGAATCTCTGCTACACTGATTACGTTGTCTTCCAAAAGAGATTCCTGGGCAGCAAATTGTTTAGCGCTCTTATCAAACACATCCAGCGTTACAAGAGTAGGAGGTCTAAAGTGACCACGAACGATGACAAGATCTTTTTTGTAAAAGTTTTCTCCTGCGTGTATACTTTTTCCATTTTCATCAAAAATAGCCACATCATTCAGTCCATATTTAACAAGGTAAAGACAGGTAATTCTATCATCAATATGTTCAAAATCGGGACCACTCAGACTTAGCATGTCTATATTGACCCTACCTTGTATTCCATCTACAAGGGATTGAACGAAGTCCTCAAAATTGTCATTTAAAAAATAGCAGGCATAAACCATATTGACACCCAGCAATCCTATCGCCTCCTGCTGGAGCCTATTGTCGTTGTCATTCATTTTGACATGCAAGATGAGGTCGTTTGGTTTTTGATTGGGACTGAGTTGAAATCTAATTCCCAGCCAGCCATTTCCTTCGATGGTCTTCTGGTAATTAATGGCGGCTACGGTGTCGGCAAACACAAAAAAATTGGTATTGGGTTTTACCCCCTGAAGTCGCTCCTCCATGAGTTCATACTCGTGGTCCAGCATCTTGTAAAGTCTCGACTCACAGACATATCTCTTATTGATTTCGAAGCCATATATTTCGTCTGAATAAGTTTTGTCATAGGCTGACATGGTCTTACAAATAGTCCCCACCGCTGCGCCTGCCTGGAAAAAATTTCTGGCTACTTCCTGACCTGCGCCAATCTCAGCAAAGGTGCCATATATCTTTTCATTGAGATTGATCTCAAGTGCTTTCTGTTCGGGTTGTAGAATTTGTCTGCTCATTGGATATTTTTGCCACTGCAAAAGAACGAAAATCTTTATCGAGAAACATTGGTTCCTATAATAAGAATACGTTAAAACCAATTTTGAGCAAAGTGATGTAAATTTCTATTAGTCCAGCGACTGTTCCGCTGTAGGAGGGACTATTTTGGCATTTTTGACGATGTGATCGAGCTTCTGCATGAAATCTCTTTTCTCCTTGCCTGGAGCATACACAAAAGCATCAACGAAGGTTATTGAGCGATCGACATCTCTAACAATTGCATAACTGGCAAAAGCTCCTCCCAGATAATCGTTGCTAATTTCCCAGATGCCTCTTAGCTCTTTAGTGTAATGATCATCAATTTTAATGTTGTACTCATAAACCGGAAGATCCTCGTTATTAACGACCATTTTCGAATTGGGAGAATCAGTAGAAATGTATTTGCCCAAATCATTCCTAAGTTTAATTAAGTTTTCCAGATTGAGTTGATCTGTTTTGTTGTATTCAATTTTCTTGAAAAGGAAGGACAGTGTTGCGCCTTTTTCATCTTTTCGAATCCAAAGAAAATCTTCCTCAGGAATATCCAGTGACTCTTGAAATTTACCAGGTATTTTGAGTTGTATACCAAATTGATCTGCAATTTTTGCGCTCAAACCTTTGTTCTCAAGTTCAACAGCATAAATGCTTGATTCAATTATTTTTCTGTCATGATCATTGACTCTTTTTGAAATTGCCGGGAAGGCGGCTCTTATATTATCAATAAGTTTTACCAGTGGCGTAAACAGTTCATGATCAATAAAAAGAAGCTCCTCAAGGGATGGTGCAACATATAAATCAGAGCCTTTTTCCGCTATAGTCCCTTTTCGGTTAAGAAGCCATTCCTGTAAATAGCCGCGCAGACCATGCGCAGACGATTCAAACGTGAAGAGATCCTTATCAAAAAAAGGCTTAAAAAGAAGGGATTGACGGTCAGCTTTTGAAAGAAAAAGCTCTGTAAAACCTTTTAAACTGCTCTCACGCAGAACATTTTTAGAGATAGACGTTTGCCAGCTTATTTGGAAATCATCCAAAAGTGATTCCAGTAACGTCAGGTTACAACCATGAGGAATTGCATTTTCAACCATGAACAATGATTTTCCCTGGTCAAGTAGTAATTTTGTCTTATTGTCAAGTTGCCTGTCTAATACCTTACGGTTCTTTCCTGTCAGGCCACGCACTTGCACTACTCCCTTGGTGCCAAATACGCTTTGGAATGTATGGAAAAACGTATTGGCAGTCGTAATGACATCTGCTGTTCCATTATCATTTGCCATCCTGTAGCATCCTGAAATGGAAAGGCTTTTTGCTTCAAGCTGGTTGAGCAGCGCAAGTCCGGATAAGGCTGTATTCCATTCACTTACAGGTGCTGGCACCTGAATCTGTAAATCATTTTCAGCTTTCAGGTTTATTATATAAATTCCCCAGCCTTTTTGAGGTTTACTTTCACTAAGTACGATGTAACGGTCATCGAAGACTGACAGGCTGTAATTTACGCGATTAAAAAGTACCTGGGCCGCTTCCAAATCCATGTGCTTTGACTTGATTTGCAGCGTTTTATGAAGAGTGCGCAATGCCTCATGAAAAATATCTTTTTTCTCTGCCAGGGGTGATGGCACACTATTTTTTCTAATACTTTTATAAAATGACACCTGTTCCTCCTTGATGCGAAGTGGCAGGCTTTTTTTTACATAGTGTACAGGAGTGATATCAAATGTTTGCGACGATTGAGACCATAAAGGCACCAAGTTCGGTACATAACTTAAAGAAAATCCAATAATTGTTGCAATTATCAACGCATAAAGTGAGGTCTGCAAAGTGGCCCTGGTTATACGAGCTGCAATATCCTTATCGTGCATTTTTGAAGCCAGCAGGGTTGTCAGCAAATATCCGAAACCGTAGTAATCGGTAATTTTGTACAGGGGGAAATAGGCAATAATAAAATGCCCGAGTAATATCTTGTAAACAAAGCTGATGTTGAAGAAAAAGAGAATCTTTCTTGCTCCTTCTATTGTTGTTCGTTGAAAAAAAGGCAGACGTAGAAGCTGCGAGCCTAATACAAGCACCAGAAATGTTTCGAGGAAAGTTACAAAAAGCTTAATGGGTTGATACCATTCTAAGGCTAATAGAGCCGGAATCATGATACCGCTGTATTCCCATCCATAGCGAAGGTTCAGGTGTGAGGCAATATATGCTGTTGTAAGAAGAATTATATATGCTTTAGGACCAGCAAGCATAGAACTGGCGAGATTTTCATACATGTATGTGAGGTTGCCCACGTTGAAATTAGTATACTTCATAAATCCATATCGGACTATGAGAAATGTGATTCCAACAGTAGTTACAAGGACAACCAATCCATTGCGTAAGCCGGGTTTCCATAATTGATTTGCTATAAGAGCAACAATTACAAGTCCAAAACTGTGCAGATTGTTTCTGTAGTCAAAATTCAAATTCCAGGTGGAGTTGATTAGCTCACCTAAATATGGCCAGAAAAATCCGTCGAACAGTATGCGTACCAGAACACTTACAAGCAGCAGTGCAAAAAAACGATCTCTTCCAAAAAAGTTTGTATGACGAACCAATTTCAGGAATTTTTCCGAATAGAGCCAGATAACAGTATAGGATACCATTGCCTCTATCACTATGACGAGAGCAGCCCAGGGCTTGACAAGGATCAGAGGAACTAGATATCCAGGAACGACAAGTCCGCTTTTTACCCATCCAAATCGTAAATTAAAAAAAGTTACTACCCATACCCCGATCCATATAGTTGTAATAACCGAAGAAGATAAGCTGCCTATTGGGAATAAGCTAAGGGTAGTTACGTTATCCATTAATCTTACTCGAGAGACTCTGAATGATTATCGTAAATCAACCTATCGAAACCTTTTAAGCTTTAGGGTAAATTTAGTTCCTTGTCCAAGCTCGCTCATAGCTTTTAGTTCACCGTCGAAAGATTGTACGTTGTGAATTGCCTGTTTGATACCGCTCATTTCTTGTGAGCCTGATGAATCGGTGTCAATAATATAATTCTGAAAATCTTGATTTGGCATTCCATACCCTGCATTCGAAAGCTCAAATATTACGTTCTTATGTTCTCGATGTAAAAACACTACAATTGGTGTCTGCGGAGTAGCATCTTTTACCAGATAAGCGAGGAGATCATAAAAAACTGTCTCAAGAGCAACAGGCATTGCAAGAACTGGTGTTATATAATCCGGTAGGCTGAATTCAACTTTTAGTTTCTTTTCTGCAAGGTTTTTATCAAGTCTTTCAATTGCATCCTGAAGACAACCTTCACTGTGTGTAGGAAATGAGGATATCTCACCTGTGAGTATATTTTTATTCATTAGGCTTGTAAGTCGTTTCAGGTAATCAAAGAGTGATTGTAGTTTTTTGTCTATGAACTCGATGGACTTCCGCTTTGTATTAGGGTCCTGGCCAGGTTCTTTCAAAGCTTTTAAAGGTGCTTGGAAAGACAACTCGTATTGCTTGAAGTCTTGAGAACTCAGGTCAAAAATTCTTTCTTTCATTTCCAATACCTTTTTTATGTCTGTCATTTCATGAAATTCGAATAAGATGTTTTTAACTTGAAAAGTATTGATCTTTTCTTCAAACTCTATTTCTTCGGGGTCTTCAGGTTTCAGTATCGGCTTTATTGCAATCAGGTAGGTAGAATTTTTTCTTCCAAAAGATTTTGAATAGAGTACTGTCTCCTTTTGATACAGAATGAGGTCTGAAATTATCTGTTTAGCCTCTACAATATCGATCTCGGCAAAACTGGACAAGAGAGAAGACGCGGACATAGTATGAAGTGAAATACCATGGGATTGGCATATTTTACTCATATTGGTGTTAACAAGAGCAATTTTTCCAAAAATATCATAGAGAACTGTTGCAGTTTCAAGAGTATTCAAAATTTTTTCCAGGAGCTTAAGCCTTCTAGTCAGCAGTCCACTGAGAGATGTTATTTTTTCAAAGTTTTTTTCACCTCCCTGTAGTGTAAGAATTTGCTGAAATTTGTTTTTTTGTTTTTTCTGTTCTTCATTAAAAATTTTTCTCCTGTGGAGTATCTCAGCTATTTGGAGGCCAAAGTATGAGCACTCTTGGAGGAATAGATCTTGATCACTAATTTTTTCAGGTTCAATACCAAAGGCCCAAAAGCCCAGGGTTTTTTTTTCTGGACTGAGTAAAGGGTATAAAAACTGAAGCTCTTTAGACTGACGTAAATGCGAAAGGTAATTTTGTACTTCAGTAATTTTTCCTCGTTGCAGCGCTGTGGAATAAGGTGTCCTTTTATAGTCCCTTCGTTTTTCTTGTATATCATCTAGTGAACAATTTAAGGCAGCTACTTCTCTAACTCGGTGGTCACCAGAAACTGTCTCAAGGAATATTGAACGGTTTATATGGAGTGTCTGATTGACCATGTGGGTGATCTGATTCCAGTATTTTTTCGAGTCAAGTAATGAATCAGAAGAGAGCCTTTCTTGAACTTCCCGATTGAACTTTAAGAGAAGCGTTTCAATTCTTTTTTCACGGCTATTAAGTTTAAGCGTTATTAATTGAACCAAAAGGAAAAGCTGCAAAATAAGAAATTCACTTGGCGGCAACCATATGAGGAACATTGAAAGCAATGCCCAGCTCAAAAAAAGTGTACTTACAAATCCAAATAATGCTGTGATTATTATTTTGCTGCTTGGTAAGAGCTTAAATAAGGACGCATTTACCAAGACAATACAGAGCAAAAGCAGACACACCAAATAGACTGAAACTGGTTTGGTTGTTTTTCCTGTAAGCAGTGTGTCGTAAGCGTATGCAGTGAAAACAGGAAAAGAAATAGAGACGTTTCGGTTTGAAACTGGCGTGATAAGACCAGGAGTCATATGGTCTAGCGCAAGGCCTATTACGACAGCCCTGTCTTTCACAAGCGATGAAACAAGGTAGCCATCTTGGGCTTGTTTCAATGTGACGGTAGGTTGAGCTCCAGGAGACTTACCGTTAAAATTAATCCAGAAGATTTGGTCAATTTGCAATTTTTCCTTGAGCCGATCTTCAACGGCACTCTTGACAGCATGTGGATAAAGTTGTCCGTTGACTAAAACATCTGAATAATGCTCTCTGTGTACTCCTTTTTCTGGTGCTGCCAAATATTGAATGCCAATAAGGGTATTTGTTTTATCTAGTCCTGTTGAAATATCAGGTTCAATACCGCTTATTTGATGTTGAGTGCTGATAAATATTTTGGGATTTTGGGATAACTCTTTTAAATAGGCTGGTTCAAGATTGTCTGGGAAAAAAGTAAAAATAATTTGTAACGCTTGAAACTTCTCCAATGTTTCAATGATCTGTTTCCAGCCGTTTCCAATTGTGTCTGCCTGTATTTGGGTACAGGTTATGACGAGAGATTTTTGTTTTTCCTCTATGGACTCGGAACTTATAGATGAAAATAAGTCGTAAAAGAAGTAGTTGGGAGAGTTCAGCAGGCCTGTAAGGCTTAAAAGTGATGTAATCAATAAAATAATAAGTGAGCCATAAACACCCTGAATTATTTTTTTGGGGGGCAGATATTTGAAAGACAAGAAAAGGACCTCTCTTTAAATTTGTCTTAAATTCAAAGTAATAGACACTTTATTATCGTATCTCAAGCCCTGTCAAAATCAAAGTTTTATTCTTACAGTGCTGTAGTATCTCCCCGTAGAAGAAAAAATCATTTTGTTTCAGTTTCCACTGGAGCCACTTTTTGCAGTAAAATAAAGTGAAATCTCCTTCGAACAGATCCTAAAAGTTCAGAATTATTAAGGGTTTCGTTTTTTTTGTTGGTGAAAAAGTTGGGTGAGTTTGTATAGGTTTTTTCGATTAAGATTTATCTTTTTTGAATTTTTCAGGAATTGGCATTACTCTTGGGACGTTACCTAAAGGATTTTTGTCTATCAGTAAATCACATTCATAACTTTTTACTATGAACTCTGGTGTGAAAACTTCTTTTGGGGAACCTATAACAACCACGCGGCCATTCTTTAACAGCAGCAAGCGATCAGAATACATAGCCGCCAGATTCAAATCATGTGAGACCATTATTATGGTTGTTTTTTTTTCGCGTCTCAATCGCTCCATTAGGTCCATAATCTTTATTTGATGGGCAGGATCCAGGGCAGTTGTTGGCTCATCCAGCAGTATAATTTCTGGCTCCTGACATATGGCCCGTGAGATCATTACACGTTGTCTCTCGCCTCCGGAAAGTTGATCAAGACGCCTGTCGGCAAGATGGTCGACCCCTGTAAAGACCATAGCCTCTTCAGTGAGTTCAAAATCTTTTTTACCTTCGATACCTAGTATTCCCAGATGGGGTGACCGTCCCATAAGAATTGTTTCTGCGACAGAAAAGGGAAAGTCTAAAGGTGCCTGCTGGGCAACAAAGGCAACCACTTTGGCAAGCTCCCTGCTTGTGTATTTTGTTTTTGGCTTTCCAAGAATATCGATCTGGCCAGATTGTGAAGCTTCAATTCCGGCAATTAATTTCAAAAGAGACGATTTGCCAGCCCCGTTGGGGCCAAGTATCATGAGAAATTCACCAGTTCTGGCAGAAAAAGACACATCATCAACCACCATGTTGCCATCATAGCTAAGAGAATTATTGCGAAGATTCAGGGCTATCATCGCCTGGCCCTCCAGAGGAGGAAAATAAAAAGTGGAGCACCGATCAGTGCTGTAATGATACCAACTGGCATTTCCCCATGTTCTGGCAGGGTTCTGGCTAACAAGTCACACAGCACTAAAAAACTGCCACCGCCCAAAATACAGCTTGGTCCAAGGAGCCGATGATCTGCTCCTAAAAACATTCGGAAAAGATGAGGAATCAATAAACCTACAAAACCAATGAGGCCTGACTGGCAGACGACTAGACTTACCATCATTGAAGTGGTTACAAGGAGAATTGTTGAAATGAGGCGGACGTTCACACCCATTGAAATTGCTGCATCCCTGCCAGTTAAAATGATGTTCAAGGGCCTGGCAAGTACTAGGATAACCACGAAGCATGGAAGGCATAACAGTAATAAATATAAATCGCTGCTACTCGACATGGAGAGGTCGCCCATCAACCAGTAGATAATCTGTTGTACTTTAGAACCCTGACTTATTGAAATCAGGAACATTATAAATGCACCACAGAAGGCATTCATCATTACTCCTCCAAGAAGTAAGGAATCTTTTCTTGTTGAAGAATGACCGCCGGAGAGGACCAGAACCGCACCTAAAGTCAACATGGAGCCAAGAAATGACAAGAGGGTGACACCTGGGAAAAAGGATATGCCTAAAAGTATGCCACTTATTGCCCCTACTGCTGACCCACCGGATATACCAAGAATGTAAGGTTCTGCCAGTGGATTACGTAACAATGCCTGAAAAACCATACCTCCCAGCGAGAGGGTAGCACCGACCACCGCTGCAAGGATGACTCGGGGTAAGCGTATTTTTAAGAGTATGGTACTCGTGGTAGGGTCAGTTGGTCCACTTCCACCGATCAATGAAAATATATCGCCTAAGTTTATAGAGGAAGGGCCAATGGCTAAAGCAGTTAACACGCTTAAGATAAATAGAAGAGAGAGAACCGAGCAGATGGTTGGCAGTCGATGTGTTATAGGAGTAATTGACAACCTGTCAGATTTATTTGACACTACTTTCTCCAGAAGTTTCTGAGTGTTCTATTACAACGAGCATTGTAAGACCAGAATAAAAGGAATTCATTTTTACGTGGACTCTGATTTCTTGAGAAAAAGGGGTAATCCACATGAAAAAAAGATAACTTCATCAGCACCTTTTGCTAACTCCTGGTTACAGCGGCCCATTAAATCTCTGAATTTTCTGGCCAGATCATTTTCAGGCACAATTCCACAGCCAACCTCATTGGTGACAAAGATAACCGTCCCCGACCGTTGTCTGCAGAGTGTAATAATTTCCTGACATATGGTGATTATTGTATCTTCACTCAAATCCTGGTTCCCGTTCATTAGATTACTGATCCACAGGGTCAGGCAATCAATCAGCATGACATCCACATCGAAACGGTCTCTTAATACATGTTGCAGGTCGAGTTCTTCCTCAATAGTTTCCCAGCCAGCTCCCAGTCGGTCCTGTTGATGACGTTCGACCCGTTCCAACATTTCACTATCCTTGCCGGAGGGTGCAGGGCAGGTAGCTATAAAGGCTCTTTTGCCGGGAAGGGATTCAGCTAAGCCCTGGGCATAACCACTTTTACCACTTCGGGCACCACCAGTTGCTAATATTATTTTTGCCATGCTGTTCTTCGAACCTTCATTTTTCAATACCGATCCGTGCCTGGACACCAACATCATAATAATGTTTTATTGCTTTCATTTCTGTGACAAGATCTGCTTTTTCTATAATTTCCTGAGGAGCATATCTGCCCGTTATCACAAGCTCGGTTTCTTCTGCTCTGCAATCGGCAAGGTCAATGAGCTCCTGGGTTGAAAAAAGACCATAATCGAGGGCAATATTTGCCTCATCCAAAATGACCACTCTATAGTCTCCAGAGGAAAGGATTTTTCTCATTTTTTTGAGACCACGCCGGGCAGCTTTAATGTCAGATTCCGCAGGTTCTCCCTTTATGAAACGACCGAGACCAAACTGTTCGACGGTAATGAAATCATCAAGTCGTTTGAGCGCTTTTAATTCGCTATAGTCTCCTTCTTTGACAAACTGGGCCAGGAAGACTTTATACCCAGCACCTGCTGCTCTTAATGCTAAGCCAAAAGCAGCGGTAGTTTTACCTTTCCCTTCACCTGTGTACACATGTATATATCCTTTCATGTCACCTTGTCCCAGCATCCTGAGTGTCTTTTAATTACTTGTTTTATCATATCAATATAGTTTTTTTGGCAAAAAAATACCCGGACCGATTATAAACCGATACGGGATTAGCCATTTTTATCCACGCAACTTATATGGAAGGCTTCAGTCCGTAGGCCTTTTCCATTATTTTCCAGGCAGGTATTCTGACTTTCATATCATTCTACTCATCGTACCTTTCCATCCTCTATGAAAACAGAACAGTGGCTTCATTCGATTTTCGTACTCGGACACAGCGGCGGGCCCATTCCCGATTCTCACGGAATTTCCATTTGAGCTCATTATAAGCACCTGTAAATTAAAAAATACTTTACTGTGAAATGTATCAAAGTCAATAAAATAGTGTGTCCTCTGTGCCTGTTAAAGCTATGCCTTTTTGGTTAAATAAGTGAGTATTTTTAGTAAGATATAAGTATGATTAAGCTTGTGGCAAGGTTCCGGCAGGGCAGGTGTATACTCAGGTACTCAGGTACTCAGGTACTCAGGTACGCAGGCACTCAGATGGCTTACTTGTTAGTGAGACAAGCCTCTGAGAGCCTGTTTGTGTACCACCACGCCAATGATAATTATTTGGGCAATGGAATAGTTTCTCTGGTTTTTACTCAGGGTGCATGAGGACAGGTAACTTTATCTCCTTTGATATCGTCGCCGAAAACTTCCATACCTTTTTTCATGGCGCAGAAATCTCCGCACATCGTGCAGGTATCTTCATTGGCTGGAGTTCTGCTGCTGCGAATAATTTTTGCAACTTCAGGGAACATCAGAACATTTTCCAGGTCAGCCCATCTCGTATCCCGCCGTGCTTTGGCAGCTGTTTTTTCATTTTCTCTGCGTTCCGGATACTTGGCAATGTCGCCGATCCGAACGGCAAGACGCGTGGCTCGTACACCTTCGCGAACGTCATGTTCATTGGGCAGTGCCAGATGTTCAGCAGGGGTGATATAGCAAACCAGATCAGCGCCGTGACGAGCAGAATTGGCAGCACCAATTGCCGCTGCTATATGGTCATACCCGGCCCCGGTATCAAGTGGGATTGGTCCCAAAACGTAATAAGGTGCATTTCCGCTCATTCTTTTCTCAAGCATTATGTTTCCGGCAATCTCATCAAGGGGAACATGGCCAGGACCTTCAACCATCATCTGGCAGCCCATTTCCCTACCTAATTCTGCAAGCTCACAATTGATGATCATTTCTGCCATCTGGGCTCGGTCATGACTGTCGTGGATGGCACCTGCACGGATACCGTTACCAAGAGAAAGCACAGCATCGTATTTCTTCATCAGATTGCAAACCCGGTCAAACTGTTCATAGAGTGGGTTTTCTTTACCATTGATATCCATCCAGGCAACCATGAATGTTCCACCCTTTGAGACCAGGCCACCGTATCTGTAACCTTGTTTTCTGAGGCGTTCAATTGTGTACTGGTTAATGCCGCAATGTATTGCCATAAAACTTATGCCATCGGCGAGTTGCTTCTCGATTAGATCAAACAGATATTCAGGGTCGAGTTTTCCTGGGTTGGCATATTGGCTGGTTGTCTCTTTGAATGCCTGGTAGAGAGGTACATTGCCTACCGGCAAGTTTGTATTGGCAAGCACTGCTCTGCGAATGGCATCAAGGTCGCCGCCTGCAGAGAGCTCCATCAGGGTATCGGCTCCTTCTTCCTCGGCAGCTCTTGCTTTGGCACATTCCAAATCTATATTGCAAATATCAGAAGATGTGCCGATGGATGCATTTACTTTTGTTCGTAGTCCTGTGCCGATGCCGACTACTTTTTGATTTGGTCTGTTTGGATGGGTGGCAATGACAATTTCGCCTGAAGCAACAAGGTCTCTGATAACTTCCGGGCTGAAGCCTTCCTTGGCGGCAACCTGGCTCATAGCTTGTGTAATAATTCCTTCTCGTGCAAGTTCCAGCTGGGTTTTCATTCATATTCCTCATCTTGAATTGCCCTGTCAGAAACCAAAAAAAGGGCTCTGACAGAGCAATAATGCTCATCAGAACCCTTTACCATCACGTTCAATAATAGAAGCTGTTTCGTTCGTCTTCTGGCTTCCCCCCTCTGGTGACAGCCTTCCCGTTTCATTGTTATGAAACAGTGGCCTAAAATGTCAAAAGAGTTGTCAGGGGTTACAGCGTTGGGAGCGCCACGGAATTGCACCGTGTTCCGTTAACAAAACATCTACAATGTTAATTTGCTGCTTTAATAACAAAACAAGAAAGATGATGTCAAGGTATTATAAAGAAGTTATTGGAAGAAATCATTCTGATGATATTTCTAAAGCTGGTGCGTTTGTAAATACAGTGCCATATCAGGAAGACCTCAACAATTGGTCTGTAAGATGCAAGGAAGGTAAATTCACTCCCCAATAAATTACCCTGGGAAGTGATCATTGGAACCTCTTTTGACAGTTGTGTAATAAAATTTCTGATCAATTCCCTTTCTGTAATAGTTCATTATTTAGTTTTTATATTAGCGTGTTATCACAATACTAACAGTTTCAGGATTCATTCTTAAAGGTCAAGAATTATTCCAGCGCAATGGTTTTCGGAATGTTTGTGCATTTTTTACTTGAGATGATCTGTAAGAAGTACTACATTGTGGTCATTCAAGATTGAGAGGTGGTCTTGGAGTATTAATGATCAGGCGTATAAATCTGAATTTATACCTGATTTTATTTTTAGTACCTGTTTTCGGCTGGTCTTTGATACAATGATAAAAAGCATCCGGCCAATCAAAGAAAGAATAGTGAAAGAACAGCAGGACAACACTCTTTTGTACTTTATTATTTTTTCTAGCAGGTGATAAATGAAGAAAAGTATGCCGACTATTTTATCATTTATAATTGGTTGCACTCTTATCGCAGGAACAGGCTGGTACTGTTTTCACTTTGGTGTTGGTAAGTCTTTGAGTGCTTTTGGCTTTATTTTGCTTGCTGCAGCTATTTTATTATTTCTTTTTTTTCTCAGTATAGATCCTGGTTACGGTTGGACTCGCTCGGATAATTTCAACAAGAACTATATCGTTATATTTATAACTCTGGCTATTTTTATAATTGGTGTGGCCTTGATTTTTATAGGTCAACATCTCAGTAAAGAACAGGTTACATCTCTGGGCAGTGTTCCAAAGTACGTAAAAAATATTTCAGGGAAACTGCAAGAACGGTCTGTGATGGGGGATGAATCTGTGCTTGCACAGACATTTGTACTACCACACACAGCTGTATTGGCTACGAGGTGTATGTCGTAAGTTGTCAGTTTTCTTGATGGTCTATAAAAGTGTCGCGGATGGACTGGATATAATTGGAATAATCTTCTTCTGACTTTGCCAGGCTGCGATAGGTATCAAAAACGTGAATGGGTTTCAGGGAGGTCTTTTGCAACCATTCGCGGTTATCACCAACACTCCCTTTGGTCATCATTTCAATGGTATCGTTATCCATTTTGGAGAGAATGCCCAAACGAAACAAGACTTTTTCAGGTAATCGCTGGATGAGGTTGGTGAACAGTTGACCAATCAGAAGTGGAACACGGATAAAAATACCATGTTCGCGATCAAGAGCATCACAGACGGTAATAAAAACTTTTTTCCAGGTCATAACCTCAGGTCCTGTTGCTTGGAGAATGGAACCGTCAGCTTTGTATGGATTGTTCATTAACCTGACAATGCCGATGGCCAGTTCGCGACAGTGGATTGGCTGGATGTTACCGTCGCCAATGTAAGTAATAACAGGCAGTCGGGCAATTTGTTCAAAAAGAAGATGGCCACGGCGTGGCTCATAAATAATGTTGGGCCTGATAATGATGAAGTTGATCCCTTGTGTTTCAACGAGTGACTCGTCAATGAGCTTTTTTGATTTTGGATATTTGTAGGCATCACAGTCATCCCAATTCACTCCAGTTGTGGATATCTGGAAGACTGAGACATTTTGGGGATGACGGTTTGCTTCTTTGTTTTCCTGGCAGTAAAAGGAAACAGCTTCAAACAGAGCCAGCGGCGCATTGACATTGACGTTTTCTAGAGACTGGCCGCCAAATGCATTGGCAATACCGACATTATTAATGACCCCATCAATTTCATGCTCTTTGAGACGGTCAAGCCAGGTGTTGGGATTAAGGTCTTCGTTCATGTCGACTTTGATGAATTCGACATTGGGAAAGTCAAGTTGTTGGGAAGCAGCTTCCAGGTTTCTTACACCGCAAATGACATGGTAACCGGCCTGGGAAAACTCATCGACAAGTGCTGGGCCGACAAAACCCGTCGCCCCGACAACAAGAATTTTTTTACGTGTTTCCTTGCTCATTGTTTCATACCTGCCTTATTGTTGAGAGCAGAAATGATCGGAGAGTTTGATGACTCATTTGGAAATAGTTATCAAAAGGTCCATGGGAGAGTGTATGGTGGCGATTCAAGCAGCAGTTCATAGTATAAGGTATAAGTTTTATTAGATATTGTTACTGTATCAGCTTGACGGTAATATATAATTTGATAGTAGTATTACCAGTGAAAAAATTTAATTTTTAGTTCACGTTTTAATCACGATAAGAATGGCACTGGCATGAAAGGAACACTCTTTAAATATGTTTCATACGGCTTGCCGAAGCGTAAAAGCATTTCTTTTTCTTCGATGAGTTTAATATAGCCAATGCCAAGTATTAAACCAAAACACACGCATAAAAGGCCTGTGAGCAGTGAATCAAAATAGATGCCCAAGGAGAGAAAATAGATGTTTGTACCAAACTCTATTGGGTTTCGGCACCACTTATAAGGGCCAGTAGTGACAAGATCAGTCGTAGGAGCAATGGGAGCAGGCGAACCATGTCCTTTCGTCCACAGTTCCACCAAAGCCCAGGTCATAAGCGAGGTTGAAAAAAGAAAGGCGCCAAGCATGACAACATGTTCGAAAAATCGAGGAATATCGAGCGGCAAAAAACTACTTAAATATTTGGAAATTTGAAAGATAACAAACGGCGAGATGATCAGGAAAATTATAATACCTGGAACCATGGATATGGCTCTTTGGAAGTGAGTGTAATTTTTCCCCGTAAACTTCATGAAAAAATTGATGATGCTGTTCATTAATAAGATCTCTAAAACTGGAGTAGATTCTAATGGTTAGTGTCTTTCAGCACATGTATAGGATCAGACCAAACAGCTCTTCTAAAATTGTTCTGATCGGTATAGAGCATGAAGCAAAATAGCCTATACCGTTAATAATATAATTTCAATATAGAACCAGCTTGGTAGCGATACATAAACCGTAAAACCTTAGCAGGGCCAACGTGCAGTAGTTGCACAGGCATTTTTGTAACAGGCAGTGAGACGCCTCAACGCAGTATGAAGGAGATAAAGGTATGGGCATCCTTAGGATGATAGGTCTGTTGATTGGGCTTTTCCTGGTATTTACCCTTAGAGCTGGACCAACAAACGCAAAAGATAGTCATGACATTCCGAAATTTTCCGTTCCTCCACCACCATTTTCAGAAGATATTTTTCCCTGTTCGGATTGTCATTCTGATATGGAGCCGGATCCTACAAGGAGAGAACTTGAGGAGCACACGGAAATCGCTGAGATGTTTAACCATGCAAGTGAGCAACGCTGGTGCCTTGATTGTCACAATCAAAATGATCGCGACAAACTACGCCTGGCAAATGGTGATCTAGTTTCATTTGAGGAATCATATTTCCTTTGCGGTCAATGTCATGGCACAATTTTCCGTGACTGGAAAGCAGGTGTACATGGGAAGAGAACAGGTGAGTGGAATGGTAAAAAGGTCTATCGTCTTTGTGTTCATTGTCATAACCCCCATTCGCCCCGTTTTAAACCTATAGCTCCACTTCCTCCACCGCTCCGACCAGAAGAAAATCATGGTAGGAATTCAACAGGTGGTCAAATCTCCTCCAATCCTTTAGGTGATATAAAATAATGGTGGCCCATGAAGAATGATAATAAGAAACTTACTCGTCGATCTTTCCTGAAAGGAGCGGCTGCCGGAACAGCAACCCTGGCGGTACCAGTCGGTAGTGCCGACGCATCAGTCTGGGATGCTTTTTTTCAAAAGCATTTCCATGAGATGAAAAATGATGAGAAAGAAAAAGTAATTGAGCGCTTGGTTAAAGAATACAAGCAGAAGTATAAAAAAGACTTCACTATTAAAACAAACGGTCCTCTGCCAGGTGTTTTATATGGTTATGGCCTAGATCTTTCTCGCTGCATTGGCTGTCGTCGCTGTGTCTATGCCTGTGTGGATGAAAATAATCAATCCCGCGAACCACAGATTCATTACATAAGCGTCCTTCAGTTTGAAAAAGGAGAGAAGTTTGTCTCCAACCTGGAGGAAGCCGATAAATATTATTACCCGGATAAGGTTCCGGAAGATAAGAATTTTTACTACCACCCGGGTGTCGACGCCTCCGCGCTTGGCCGCGCTCTGGTGACGAATGGGTTCAATATAATCTTGCGGCGATCGCGCCGTCCCGTCGGCGCGTCGACGATTACCCAGCAGGTCGCGAAAAATTTCCTTCTTACCAACGAGTTAAGTTTCGAACGCAAGATCAAAGAGGCGATTCTCGCATTTCGGATCGAGCGGACGTTTTCAAAACAGCGTATTCTTGAGCTTTACCTCAATGAAATCTACCTCGGCTACGCATCCTATGGGGTCGCCGCCGCTGCCTTGAATTACTTCAATAAATCACTGGATGAACTGACCATTGCCGAGGCTGCCTATTTGGCCGCCCTGCCGAAAGCGCCAAACAACTATCATCCCATCCGCAAACACGATGCGGCGGTAGCGCGACGCAATTGGGTGGTCGGGCGAATGTTGGAAGAAAATTATATCGACAGCGAGACGGCTAGGCAGGCGATGTCCGAGAAGCTAGAAGTGGTGCCGCGGGCTGCGACATTGGTGGTTGAAGCCGGCTATTTTTTGGAGGAAGTGCGGCGCGAACTGGTCGATCGGTTTGGCGAGAAACGGCTATACGAAGGCGGTTTGTCGGTGCGCACGACGTTGAATCCACGATTGCAGCGGT
>CAMYOP010000022.1 GCA_947260045.1 uncultured Desulfobulbaceae bacterium | reverse complement strand
CGCTTCAAGCACAACCCAGAGACGGTCTAGATCAGCGATGGTATAAATACGCATGCCGGTTTTGACATATACACCTTCAGTAACGTCCTTTTTAATGACAATCCCACTCATGGGAGCAGTGAGAGTGACATGGTCTGTTGGCTCACCGCCTTCAAGTACTTTACGAATCTGTTTGTCTCCAAGGCCAAGAAGACGCAGTTTTTCACGGGCTGCTTTTTCAGTTCGACTCGCAGCAGACCGGATAAGCTCATTATCTGAATCTGCCAGACGCTTTAAGGTGGAAGAGGCCTGAAGTAATTCCGCTTGAGCCGTCTGCAGTTCAGGGCTGTAGATTTCAGCCATGGCTTGTCCCCGCCGGACGACTGAACCGGTATAATCAACAAATAATTTATCAATTCGACCATTTACCCAGGCTGTAATGGCACCAACACGAGTCTCATCATAATCAACTTTACCAACCATTCGAACAAGAGAATCAGCACTCCCGCGAACAACTTCGACAACCTCTACCTGGGCAAGTTTTCTAGCACTCTCATCAAAGGTGATTTGACGCAGACTCGTGCGTTCATTTTCACCTGTATCCCTTGGCACTTCAATGAGATCCATAAAACAGATAGGACATTGACCAAATTCAGGGAGTTGGATTTGTGGATGCATGGAACAGGTCCACACCGTTTCTCCCTCATGATCATGTTCCTCACTGGCTTGTTCTGCCGCTGCAAGGGGTTCATCTGCTTTTGTTTGGGTTATTTTAAAAAATCCCAGGCACAATCCCAAAACTAATACAAGAGAGACTGATATCCGTAAGAAGGTTGTCATTATTATCCTCGGTCTTACCGTTTTTCCGGCTCAAGTTCATAACAGAACTATTCAACGCAGCTGTTGCCGGCTCGCATCATTTTTTTACTTACCAAGGGAAAAAGGTTCCTGCCCCATTTCCTTTAATTTTGCTAAATATTTTTCTGGCTCTTTTTCAAATGCAGGTTTACAGCCAAAGCAGCAAAAGAATACTCGTACACCTTTATAGTCGGAAAATAAGCGATTGGTGATTTTTCCACCCATAACAGGGCAGGTTGTCTGATTTGCAGCAAAGGCATTTACACCCATGAAAAGGGCAAAGACAAGGAACATACTTACAAGTGATACATTTATTGTGGACTTCATTTTATTCTCCTAATACGGAATTAATACAAAGCGCATAACTGTCCTAAGTAATTATGCAAGAGACAATATTTAATGAGTAACTTTTGATTTTTCCGACTGGGTCCAGTCGGTTAAGGTAACACCACTGAGTTCTTCAAGCCTGGCAACCTCCAGCGCTTTATTTGACAGCGCCCTTACTTTTGCCAGTTCAAAGTTCAGTAAGATCTGGACAGCATCCATCAAGTCAAGCACAGAGTGCTGACCTCCCTGAAAAGCCTCAAGAGTGACTTCCAGTTTTTGCTTTGCCTTGGGCAGCAAATTAGAGTCATATAAGTCAAATTGACGGCCAGCTTCTCTATAGCGATAAAGCGCCATTTCAATATCGGAAACCATTGTCCGAACTTTCTGAATGCGATTATTTTGAGCAATCCTGATAGCAACTTTTTTCCCGGCAACACCATAATTGCGTTTCTGGATATTCAAGGGGAGATTAAAGCTTAAACCTGCAATCACAGGGTCACGACCGCTATCTGGAGGAGTGCCGAATTCAGCTGATCCTGTTAAAATAGTTTTCACGCTGATGGTAAAGTCAGGGTAATAATTTTTCCCCGCAAGAGAAAGATCTGTGCGAGCACCTGAAATCATTTCAACGGCCTCCTGCAAAACTGGACTGTTGTCATTTGCATAACGGATAATATCAGTTCCAGAAAGAGCAAGAGTCGTATTAAGGAGTTTTGCTGGCACAGGCCTGGCTATCTCTGGAGGGCTACCGATTAAACTATTGAGTTGAACTCTGATGGGTGCTTCGTAATCTTTGAGGGACTTCGCCCGGTCTTCTATCTTGGCAAGCTCGATCTGTATTTTTAAAATATCACCGTAGCTGGCTTTACCATTTGCATATTGTGTTCTGATTACATTTTCAAGATAGTTGAGCAGTTCAACATTATCCCGAATAATTTTTTGTGATTGACCAACAAAACCGTATTCAAGGTAAATCTGTTTCACCCGCTTGGCGACGCCTACCTGTACTCCATTTAAACGAGTTTCTGAAATGGCAGCATTGCTTTTGCTCCTTTCACGCTGCATATCAAGCTTGCCAAACCAGGGAATAGTCTGGCTCAGCCCAAAGGCTGCATTTTGCGGCCCTGTTCTGGTTTCAACAGGCTCAATATAGTATTGAGCAGAAAATCTTGGATCTGGCAGCACACCACTCTGCAGGGTGTTATACCGGCTGGCTTCAACCCGTGCCTTGGCAGCAATTATATCATTATTATACCCAAGAGCCTGTTCTAAATAATATAATAATCC
Source organism: uncultured Desulfobulbaceae bacterium (assembly GCA_947260045.1). GTDB lineage: Bacteria > Desulfobacterota > Desulfobulbia > Desulfobulbales > Desulfobulbaceae > CAMYOP01. Next base: position 14,656 of record CAMYOP010000022.1, on the reverse strand, counting down.
ATCAGCTTCGTCAGCCTGGACAATGGACACAGGGAAGCAAGCAAGATAAAAAAACGTAATTAGAACGTAAAAAGATCTGTTTTTAGGGTATGTCATATTCTCTTTCTTTCAATTCTATATATAAATGAGCTGTATACGCTTCAATCTTGCTGAATATAGTACAAACGCTGTGCCAACTATCAACAAAACCAATTTATATTTTTTTAATAACGCTAAAATAACAAATTAAACCATATACACTGGACAGTGAAGGTGAATTACGCAGAAAGAAAGACAGAAAAAAGGAGAAAATTTGAAGAATATTGTTCATAGGACTGAAGAATATTCTTCAAATATCTATATTGAATTTTTCCAGGCGATAAATAAGAACATGACGGGGAATTTGCAGCAACCTTGCTGCCTGAGAACGGTTTCCATTGCTCATGCTAAGCGCCTTGACAATGAATCCCTTCTCAATTTCCTCCAGCGAAACTCCTTCAGGAGGGATAGTTGGAATATATTCGCCGGAACTCGTCTGCTGTTGTCCGGAAAGATAGACCGAATCCTCCTCTATCAGGCTTGATTTACTTAAAATAATACACCGTTCCACCACATTCTGTAATTCACGGATATTACCAGGCCAGGAATACGACTGAAGTTTCATCATTGCAGAATTACTAAAGGCTACACCTTTGGGCGCTTCAAGCTTTTTCATGAAATGTTTTACCAGACCGGGGATATCTTCAGTCCGGTCCCGTAGCGGTGGAAGATGAAGCGGAATAACAGAGAGTCGATAGAAAAGATCCTCACGAAACCTGCCTGTCTCAATTTCTTCTTGTAAATTTCTATTGGTGGCAGCTATTATCCTGACATCAACCTTTTCACTCCGATCACTGCCAACAGGCTCTACCAGTTTTTCCTGGATAACCCGTAAAAATTTAGCCTGCATTTCCGGTTGCAGTTCACCGATTTCATCTAAAAAAAGAGTGCCAAGATGGGCTGCCTGAAACCGACCTTTCCTGTTATTAATAGCTCCGGTAAATGCACCTTTTACATGACCAAAGAGTTCGCTTTCAATGAGAGTCTCTGGAATCGCCGTACAATTTACCGCAACGATGGGTTCTTTGAATCTCGGGCTACGCGGTTGTATAAGCCGTGCCAGAACTTCTTTTCCCGTCCCAGACTCTCCTGTAATCAACACGGTAGCATCAGACTCGGCAACCCGTAAGGCAGTTTCAAGGAGCTCTGCCATGGCAGAATTGGCTGTTTCCATCCCCTGCGTACCTGTTAATCGGTTTATTTCACGGGCCAAATTATGAGTACGGCGGCGCAATTTATACATTTCCAGCGCCTTACTACAGGAGAGGCGCAGAGCGTCACGGTCAAAGGGTTTGGTAATGAAGGTAAAAGCCCCAAGATGCATGGCTTTCACAGCCATTTCAATTGAGCCAAAGGCGGTGATAACGATGACTGGAATATCAGGTTCTTCTTCTTTAAATCGTTTTAAGAGGTCCAGCCCATTCATATCTCCAAGCTGAACATCTGTGACAACAAGATCCGGACGTTTTTCATCAAACGATTCGATGCCATGCTTACCGCTGTCTTTTGAAACAACATCAAAGCCGCCAGCAGCCAGATTATACTCCGTTACCCTGCGCAGACTTTCATCATCATCTATAAGGAGAATACGGTTATTCATTCAGACCTCCTTTCACTGTTAAACATTGACAATCAAGGAGTCGGCAGGAGTACTGAAAAACAGGCTCCGCCCTCGGGAGTTTCATCTAGTATAATAGAGCCACCATAACTTTCGATAATACGGCTGCTAATTGTAAGACCAAGACCAGTGCCATCCTCTCTGTTGCTGTAAAAAGGGGCAAAAATTTTTCCACGCTCTTCCTCTGGAATGCCCGGACCATTATCGGTAAAATTCACCGCCAATTCTCCGTTTCGCTGCTCAACCCGAATCCTGATTTTCCCATCAAGCTCTACAGCCTGACAAGCATTGAGCAAAATATTGATAAAGACCTGGGCCATTTTGTCTCCATCAACTGAATATTTGCCCAGTTGTTCAGGGATTTCGACTTTGAGCTGCACTCTTTTTTTCCGGAGTTGATTATCCAGAAGTGTAAAAACACGACCTAAAACATCTGCCAGGGGCTCCAGATTTGTTTTTTGGGGAAGAGGATTATGTTTTACTCTGGAAAAGTGCAGGACCTCATCAACCGTGCTTGAGAGCCTACTTGTCTCTTTGAGTAAAATATCTACAAACTCTCTTTTATCATGCCCTTCAGGGCAAACATCCAGCAAAATTTCAGCAGCTCCTCTGATGCCCGCAAGGGGATTTTTAATCTCGTGGGCAAGTGAAGCTGACAGCTGGCCTAGAGCAGAGAGTTTCTGACTTGCCCGAAGCTGTTCTTCTGCTTCTATAAGAAGAGATGTTTCGTTATGGAGTCTATTATACGATCTTTCTAATTTTTCAGATAAATCCTGATATTTTTCCCGTAAGCGCTTTTCTCTTCCTGCGATTGCACCAGCGACAATTCCAGCCGCGAGATAGAGAATAATTTCGGGAAGCTCACTGAGATAAATATTTGGTGAAAGATAATAAAAATGCTGAAGGTGGGGAATAAAGGCAAGGCTGGTACAGATAGCCAGAAGGAGGCCACCTTTTACACCATACATCAAGGCGGCAACCACAATGGGAAAATAACCGAGCCGCCGGTAAATCTCGTGAAGAAATACCTTGTCACCCGGAGTCGCTCCATGGAGGAAGCCGATGGCTACCACCAGCAGGATCATTAAGAAAAGGTAGCCATATTTTGCTCTCGCCACTGCCATCACCCGGTTAAATATGAATAATTAATTTCGCGGTGATTGTACCAAGAGCTACAAAGTAGCATTATATACTTAGAAACTCAATTTTTAAGCAAAAAGCGATATTGGTCTTAAGGATTCTATCTCTTGAGGGTAAAGCCAGTGAGCTTCTGACTCTGCATGAAGCCCATACTTTCTATTTTGCCAGTTCCAAATCCAGGAGATCATCATAGTTCATGATTTTTTGAGCCCCATCTTTTCCAAGAAACTGTTTGGCATCCTCTAACTTTTTAAAAGCAACAATATTATACGCTCCAGGGGAGATAACATTGGTTGCCTGGACAAAATGAGCAACATCGATTGGCATCTCTTCCTTGCTCTGGAAATCATACACTTTAGTGGAACCATCAAAGGCAAATTGGGTTGAAGTACACTGTTTATTGCGCCAAAGCATGGCACAGCCAATATCATTGAAGGAAACAGCTTTTGCGATATCTCTCTGAACTGCAGCAAATTCAATTTTTGCGGTGTCTGCCATTTTTTTGCATTGCCTTGATCCGCTTTCATTTTCTACCTCGGCAGAACCAAGAGCAGGAATTAAAAACAAAACAAGGATAAGCAAGATTTTGGTTGCTCTAATTTTCATCTACACACCTCTATTTTTGTATATTTGATTGCAACAGAAGCGCCAATACTACACTGTGGCACCTGCCCTGTCAACATTGCACAGCAGTGTTTTTCAAGAATCATGACGGAACTGCGGTGAATAAAGAAAAAAATTATAGGAAAAAAATGCTTAACTGATGGGATGAGCAAACAGGAGTGGAAAGAGGGTTATTGCGACTTTCTAGGTTTCTCTAAAATTATAATCGCCCTGACTCAAAAGCCAGGGCGATTATAATTAGTTACGGCACCTTAAAAGTCAAGAAGCTCTACATCAAATACCAGCCAGGCATTTGGCGGAATTACTCCACCTGCTCCGCGGGAACCATATGCCAGATCCGGTGGTATGATTAATGTTCTCTTCTCACCTTTTTTCATATTCAAAAGTGCTTCATCCCAACCAGGGATAACCTGTCCAACACCAACAGGAAATTTGATGGGATCATTACGATCATAAGAGCTATCAAACTTCTGGCCGTTTGAAAGCAGGCGTCCAGAATAATGGGCAGAAACAGTATCGCCTGGTTTTGGTTTGGCGCCTTCGCCCTCTTTCTCGACGACAAACATCAGACCAGATTTACTTGTCTTGGCATTTGGCCATTTTTGCTTGATGGTTTTTTTGACCTTTTCTCCCTGCTCCTGTTTTTCTTTCTCTTCAGCGCCTGAAAGCTGGCCAGTGATTTTATCAAAAGCAGCCTGGTCGGTTTTAAAACTTTCTGCATCTTTGCCAACCCGAATGATTTCCACTTTTTCAATCACATCGTTTTGCTTGATGGTATTGACAACATCCAGTCCTTCAACCACACGTCCAAACACTGTATGTTTTCCATCAAGATGGGGTGTTGGAAGATGGGTAATGAAAAACTGACTGCCGTTTGTGCCAGGGCCTGCATTAGCCATTGATAAAATTCCAGCAGCATTATGCTTGAGTGATGGATCTATTTCATCTGGGAAATTATAGCCAGGTCCGCCAGTTCCAGTGCCCAGAGGACATCCGCCCTGAATCATGAAATCATTTATAACACGATGAAATTTCAAACCATCGTAGAAAGGTGTGCCAGTTGCTTTGTCAGCTCCACCCAGGTGAAGAGAACCTTCAGCCAAACCAGCGAAGTTAATTACTGTCAGGGGAGTTTTTTCATAATACAGTTCAAGCAGGATATCCCCTTTTCCTGTTGTCATTTTTGCATACAATCCATCATTCATTTTAATTTCCTCTGCTGAAATACAATTTGCGGGAAAAAAAAGAAGCACCCAAGCGAAGCTTAGTAAAAGCAGTTTATTCATTGTTACCTCCAGTGTTCTTTTCTTGTTTCCTGGTATTAGTGTTTTCAAGGTTAATTAAGAAATGTAAATAACCCATTATGTACTTTTACTGACAATCTCGCTTGCATACTTGTCCCTTGAATATATGTCAAGAAAAACCATGTCTCTTTTATCAGGTTCCTGCGTGTTCCCTATTGACTCTCGCTGGCAATCCTGTTTAAATAGTCAAATTTGCGTGCTGAACAAAGTGACTTTAACCAGACCAGGAAAAACTGTTGCTATATGGGATATATCGTGTTTTAAGCACGATCTTTATTATTATCTTACTGCCCATCTTGCCGCTTATTTGTCTGAAAAGTCGCAAATACAGGTATAAAATTGGCCAGAGACTGAGCCGGTATCCAACCTTGAGCATTCCTCGAAATGGTCAAAAAATAACGGTTTGGATCCATGCTGCATCGGTTGGTGAAATACAGGCTGCACGGGTACTTATAACAACTCTTATGAGTGTGAGATCTGACCTTCATTTTGTCGTAACAACCATGACAAAACAAGGACACCGAGTTGCGATAAACCAGTTGCCGCATGACACCACCTGCCTGCTGGCACCCCTAGATGTTCCTGTTATTGTTCGAAACGCTCTGAAAAAAATTCGTCCAGAAGCATATGTCTGCCTGGAAACAGAACTTTGGCCGGCAATGCTTATGGAAGCCAGGCGAACAGGAGTCAAAATGACCCTGCTAAATGCCAGGATGTCTGAAAAATCTTATAAAAATTATTGCAAACTTCCTGGGTTCATTGGTGATATTTTAAAGGGTTTTTCCAGCATCGGTGCTATAAGTAAAAAAGATGCTGATCGTTTTACCGGCTTAGGTTTTGATCATTCCCTAGTCTCAATAACCGGGAATGCAAAATATGATCTGGTCACTTCAAACCGGCAAAGCGTTATCACCAAATACACTTCACTTTTGAACCTGGATAACACCGTGGTTTTTATCTGCGGATCCACAAGAGAAGGTGAAGAAGAAATATTAAGCAGGACTTATAAAAAAATACAGCAGCATTGCAAGAAAGAGCTTCTCTGGATTTTGGCTCCAAGACATCTTGAGCGATTGCCTCAGATAAAAGCGTACCTGCAAACACACAAGCTGACGTTTGATTTATATTCCGAGCTAAAAACCAACAAACGGCGCCACAGTATCGTTATTATTGATAACATGGGAGAGCTTGCTGACCTCTACGCCGTTGGTAATTTTAATTTTTGTGGCGGCAGCCTGGTAGATAAGGGCGGTCACAACATCATGGAAGCAGCAAAATGGGACAAACCTGTTTATTTTGGCCCAAGCATGAAGGATTTCCATGACGCTGTACAATTACTGGAACCTGCAGGGGCTGGTTTCAAGATTACAGACGGAGACTCACTGGCTGAACTAATCGTCAGCCACATGGAGAATCCAGCTGTATACGAAAAGGCCTGCCGGGCAGCAGCCCGGATAACTGCCCAACATTATGGAGCAGCCAGGCGTCAGTCTGAAATGGTTATTAACCTTTTGGACAACTGACCCTGGTATTAGTACTAATCATAAAGAGTAGAAGCAAATATTCATGAAAGCATTGATCGGCCTTGAAAACGGCACCGTTTTAGCGGGCACTTCCTTTACCGGAGCGGGTGAAGCTGTCGGTGAAATTGTTTTTAACACCAGCATGAGCGGATACCAGGAAGTTTTAACGGATCCTTCATACACTGGTCAACTGGTCACCATGACCTACCCCCTTATTGGCAATTACGGAGTCAACGAAGAGGATGCAGAATCTCTGGCCATTCACCCCCGTGCTTTTATCGTGCGCGAATACCAGGACTTTCCGAGCAACTTTCGTTCCACAGGCACCCTCGGCAATTACCTGGAAAAGTCCAATATTCTTGGTATCGAAGGCGTTGATACCCGGATGCTTACCCGCTTGATCCGAAATACTGGAGCAATGAAAGCCATTATCTCCACTGAAGATCTTGATCCTGACTCACTTGTACAACGAGCCAAAGAATGGCCAGGACTAGTGGGCAGGGATATGGTTGCACGGGTTTCCTGTGAGAAGTCATATGGTTGGACAGATAACGGCATTCAACACACTACTGGTTTCCTTGATCCGGACGCAAGTGAGTTCAAAGTAGTCGCCTTTGATTTCGGCATTAAATTCAATCAACTCCGCATTCTGAAAAATCGTGGCTGCACTGTCTTGGTTGTGCCGGCAACAACATCAGCAGAAGATGTTCTTGCCTTAAACCCAGATGGTATATTTCTCTCAAATGGTCCTGGTGACCCAGCCGGTGTTGAAGGAGTCATTGAAAACATCCAAAAACTCCTTGGCAAGAAACCTATTTTCGGAATCTGCCTTGGCCACCAGATGTTAGGGCTTGCCTATGGCGGCTCTACCTATAAACTAAAATTTGGTCACAGGGGTGGCAATCAGCCTGTCAAAGATCTTCTTACAGGAAAAGTGGAGATCACTTCCCAGAACCATGGTTTCTGTGTTGATCCTGAAAAATTGCCAGCTGATGTGGAAATGACTCATATCAACCTCAATGACAACAGTCTTGAAGGAATGCGCCATACAAAACATCCTGCATTCTCAGTCCAGTACCATCCGGAATATGCCCCGGGTCCCCATGACTCAGAATACCTTTTTGATCGTTTCATTGACATGATGAGACAACAGTAATCAACCTAATAATAAGATTTAATACGATTTACGACTATGCCTAAGCGTACAGATATAAAAAAGATCCTCATTATCGGCTCCGGCCCAATTATTATCAGTCAGGCTTGCGAGTTTGATTATTCCGGCACCCAGGCGGTTAAAGCCCTCAAGGAAGAAGGCTACGAAATAGTGCTGATCAACTCCAATCCGGCCACCATCATGACCGATCCGGAACTTGCCGATCGCACCTATATCGAACCGATCACCCCGGAATTTGTTGCCCGTGTCATTGAAAGAGAACGTCCTGACGCCCTCTTGCCAACCCTCGGTGGTCAAACAGGTTTGAACACAGCCATCAAGGTGGCGGAACTTGGTGTTCTTGAAAAATACAATGTCGAATTGCTGGCTGCAGATATCGCTGTTATTAAAAAAGCGGAAGGCCGCGAAGAATTTCGCGACGCCATGCATAAAATCGGTTTAAAAGTACCGGAATCAGAAATTGTCCACACCATCGAAGATGCTATGGCAGCTGGTGAAAGTATTGGTTTTCCCATCATCGTCAGACCAAGTTTTACCCTTGGTGGTACTGGTGGAGGTGTTGCCTACAATCGAAAAGAACTGCGCGAGCTTTCCACTGCCGGACTTGATCTGTCCATGAATAGCGAAGTCATGATCGAGCGGAGCTTACTTGGCTGGAAAGAATATGAACTTGAACTCATGCGGGACAAAAACGATAATGTTGTTGTTATCTGTTCCATTGAAAACATGGATGCCATGGGTGTTCACACAGGCGACTCCATAACTGTAGCACCTGCCCAGACCCTGACTGATCGTGAATATCAAGAGATGCGCGACGCATCCATTGCCATTATTCGTGAAATAGGTGTTGAAACAGGCGGATCCAACGTCCAATTTGCCGTAAATCCTGAAGATGGCGAACTCATGATCATTGAGATGAATCCGCGAGTTTCCAGATCTTCTGCCCTTGCCTCTAAAGCAACCGGATTCCCCATTGCCAAAATCGCAGCAAAACTTGCTGTCGGCTACACCCTTGATGAAATACCTAATGATATAACCAAAGAAACCTACGCTTCTTTTGAACCATCCATTGATTATTGTGTGGTCAAGATACCTCGCTGGACCTTTGAAAAATTTCCAGAAGCAGAAGACAGACTGACAACTGCCATGAAATCAGTGGGTGAGACCATGGCGTTTGGCCGCACCTTTAAGGAGGCTTTCCAAAAAGGAATGCGCTCTCTTGAAACCGGCCGCATGGGCTTTGGCTTTGATGGAAAAGACGAGTTACACGACCTTGATCCGCGTGACCTGGACGAGGGCCTTACCAGGCCAAACTCCCTGCGAGTTGCCTATGTTTTTGAAGCGCTTCGCCGCAATATGGATATCGAGCGCATATATGAACTTTCCGCTATTGATCCATGGTTTCTTCATAATTTAAAACAGATAGTGGAAGCTGGTGAGGAAGTTGCCAAGCGTAACTTCTCCGGTCTGGATGAAGATTTTCTCCATAAAGTAAAACAGCTTGGTTTCTCGGATTACCAACTTGCCCATATTACAGGTACCACTGAGAATGATATCCGTAGTTTGCGTAAAGAAAAAAATATCGAGCCAACCTACAAACTCGTTGACACCTGTGCTGCAGAATTTGAATCATATACACCGTATTACTACTCTACCTATGAGCAGGAAGATGAAGCACAGAGAAGTGATCGTAAAAAAATAATGATTTTGGGTGGCGGGCCTAACCGAATCGGTCAGGGTATTGAATTTGATTATTGTTGCGTCCATGCCTCTTTTGCTCTGAGTGAAATTGATATCGAATCAATTATGGTCAACTCAAATCCAGAAACCGTTTCAACTGACTATGACACCTCTGACAAACTCTATTTTGAACCATTGACCCATGAGGACGTTCTTAATATCATTGAAAGAGAAAAGCCAGATGGCGTTATCGTTCAATTCGGTGGCCAGACTCCCTTGAATCTTGCTGTAGCACTGGCAAAATCAAACGTACCGATTGTCGGCACCTCGCCAGATGCCATTGACAGAGCTGAAGACAGAAAGCGCTTCCAACAGTTTCTGCAGAAGCTTGGTTTACGTCAGCCTGAAAACGATACAGCCCATACCCTGGAAGAAGCCCTGGCAGCTGCCGAGAAAATTGGTTTTCCTGTGGTCATGCGCCCATCATACGTTCTCGGTGGTCGTGACATGCGTATTGTTTATAATGAGCAGGGTATCCGTGATTTCATGAATCTCCCAGGCATTATTGGTTCAGAACATCCTGTTCTCCTTGATCAATTCTTAAAAGATGCAATTGAAGTTGACGTGGATGCTGTCTCCGATGGTTCCATGACCGTCATTGGCGGTATAATGGAACATATTGAGGAAGCTGGAATCCATTCCGGCGACTCAGCCTGCGTTCTTCCTCCACACACCTTGTCAGAGGCCATGATCGAAGAGATCAAGCGTGCAACCAAGGCCATGGCAGAAGAGCTTGGTGTTATTGGACTTATGAATGTCCAATATGCTGTAAAAGAAGAGACTCTTTTTATTCTAGAAGTAAATCCAAGAGCCTCTCGAACAGTACCTTTTGTTTCCAAAGCAACGGGCGTTCCATTGGCAAAGATTGCTACCAAAGTCATGCTTGGCATGAGCCTTGCCGACTTGAATTTTACAACAGAAAGGACCATAGCCCATTGGGCAGTTAAAGAGGCAGTCTTTCCCTTTGACCGTTTTGATAATGTCGACACTCTGCTTGGACCTGAGATGAAATCCACAGGAGAAGTATTGGGAATAGATGATTCTCTTGGTCTGGCCATGGCAAAATCACAGCAGGCAGCCGGCCAGATCCTCCCTGAAAAAGGCAATATTTTTGTTAGTGTTCGCAGAAACGATAAAGCACCGCTTGCACCTGTTGCCAAAAAACTTGCAGAACATGGATTTAACCTGTTGGCAACAGAGGGAACAGCGAAGTATCTCAAAGACCAGGGAATAGATTGTGAAATGGTAAATAAAATATCCCAGGGTCGTCCTCACATCCTGGACAAAGTAGAGGATGGAGATATTCAGTGGATAATAAACACCTCTTCTGGTTCTAGAACCACAGAGGATTCATACTTCATTCGCCGTGCTGCCCTTGACTTTCATATACCGTATACCACAACGGTTTCTGGTGCAGAAATGATGTTTCAGGCTATTTCCACGCTAAGCAACAAGGAAATAGAAGTAAAAACAGTTCAGGAATTTTCAGATTCTATCACTGATTAAGATCGCTTTTTGAAAAAAGCAAGAAAGAGAAAAGAACAGCATACGTTTTCTCTTCATTCGAGGATTGCATTTTTTCATCGGAGACATATAGTAAGAACTCTAGAATCTGGCTATAGAAGTTAATTCAGCTTGAAACCTTGCCGAACTGGCAGGGATCGCAGATAAATTGCAAAAATGAACATTACGACCTTAGAGCTCCGGAGATAATTCTTGAATACTTTTTATAAAAACCTATCCATGTGGTTGGTGATTGGCTTGACCATGATCCTGCTTTTCAATCTTTTTAATACGCCCCAAGGCCAAAACACGTCCATGACTTATAGTGAGTTCTGGGCCAGTGTCGAAAACGGCAATATTAATCACGTTACTATCACTGGTGAAAAAATTACAGGCTCCGGGCAGGATGGTAGACCATTCTATACAGTGACCCCTGATGATACTGAACTGATTCCCATGTTGCGCAAGTCTGGCGTGGACATTTCAGTGAGAGAACCTGAAGAAACGCCGTGGTACATAACTATTTTTGTTTCATGGTTTCCCATGTTACTGCTTATTGGCGTCTGGATTTTCTTCATGCGCCAGATGCAGATGGGGGGAAAAGGTGGAGCACTTTCTTTTGGTAAGACACGAGCCAAGCTCCAGGAGGGAGGAGAAACCAAAGTAACTTTCAAAGACGTTGCCGGCATTGATGAAGCCAAAGAGGAACTCGAGGAGATTATCGATTTTTTACGCGACCCTCAAAAATTTACAAAACTTGGCGGACGAATTCCTAAAGGTGTTTTGCTTGCTGGCTCTCCCGGTACTGGTAAAACCCTTCTTGCACGTGCCATAGCTGGTGAAGCAGAAGTCCCCTTCTTTTCAATCTCTGGCTCCGACTTTGTTGAAATGTTTGTTGGTGTTGGTGCTTCTCGCGTACGTGATCTTTTCACCCAAGGAAAAAAGAATGCCCCCTGTATCATATTTATTGACGAAATTGATGCGGTTGGCCGTCATCGTGGCGCCGGACTTGGTGGTGGGCATGACGAGCGTGAGCAGACCTTGAACCAGCTTCTGGTTGAGATGGACGGTTTTGAATCAAATGAAGGTGTTATAATCATTGCCGCAACCAACAGACCTGATGTTTTGGACCCTGCCTTACTGCGACCCGGTCGCTTTGACCGTCAGGTTGTCGTCCCTGTGCCAGATATTAAAGGCCGTGAAATGATACTGGAAATTTACGGTAAAAAAACCAAGCTTGCAAAAGATGTGGACCTTGAGGTTATCGCCAGAGGTACCCCAGGCTTTACAGGTGCAGATTTAGAAAACCTCATGAATGAGGCTGCACTGATGGCGGCACGCGGTGGTAAAAAAGAAATAGACAATAATCAGCTGGAAATGGCCAAAGATAAAATTCTCATGGGCGCTGAACGCAAGTCCATGATCATCAGTGACAAAGAAAAAGAGGTCACAGCCTATCATGAGGCAGGGCATGCTATTATCGCCAAGTTGCTACCAGATACTGATCCTATCCATAAAGTAACAATCATCCCAAGAGGAAGAGCTCTTGGCCTTACCATGCAACTGCCCATTGACGAGAAACACACCCACTCTAAATCATTTCTGCTCAATACAATTTGCATTCTCTTTGGTGGTAGAATTGCTGAAAAAATCATATTTGATGAAATCACCACAGGTGCAGGAAATGATATAGAGCGTGCCACTGAACTTGCCCGGAAAATGGTTTGCGAATGGGGAATGAGCGACGAGTTAGGCCCTCTTACTTATGGTAAGAAGGAAGAACAGATTTTTCTCGGTCGTGAAATTTCACAGCATCGCGATTACAGTGAAGGTACTGCTCTTAAAATTGACATGGCTGTTAAAGGTATCGTTTTGAATGCAAGGGATAAAGTTGAACAGATGTTGACCGACAACATTGAAATCCTTAGAGCAGTCGCCAACGAATTACTTGAAAAAGAAACAATTATGCTCGAAGATATCGAACGGATTCTTGAAGAACAATCCCAGAAAGACGTTTCACCAGCAGGCCTTCCAGAGGGCGAACAACCTTCAATTGCTTAAGAAGTACTAGTTAACAGATAATGTTGAATTAAAAGCACAGAGGCGATGCCCCCTGTGCTTTTTTTGTATAAACTAACGTGACAGCAATGGAATTTGGTAAGAAAACATATGTCATGGGTATACTCAATATTACCCCCGACTCTTTCTCGGACGGCGGTCAATTCCTTTCAACTGGTGATATTAAAGCCCAAATTGATACTATGCTCCACAGCCAGGTGGACATTATCGATGTTGGTGGAGAGTCTACCCGCCCCTTTGCAGATCCAGTGTCTCTGGAAGAAGAACTCAAACGAGTGATTCCTGTCATCAAAAGAATCCGTGAAAAAACCCCTCTCCCTATTTCCATAGATACGACCAAAGCAATCGTAGCTCAGAAAGCCCTTGAAGCTGGAGCCAGCATTATCAACGATATCTCTGCACTCAGGTCTGATTCTGAAATGCTTGATGTTGTAAAATCTTATGATGGCCCTGTCATTATCATGCATATGCAAGGCACTCCTCAAAATATGCAGCTTTCTCCTCGATATGATGATGTTATTACTGATATCACTTTATTTTTCAGAGAACGTATTGAATGGCTCACCAGAAATAATATACCCCAGGATCGAATTATTATTGATCCTGGCATAGGTTTTGGTAAAAGCCTTGCCCATAACCTGTTAATTCTAAAAAATGTATCTACTTTTAAGGAGCTAGGCTGTCCTGTCCTTATTGGTCATTCTCGTAAATCCTTTTTACAAAAATATCTCGACCTTGATGTAACAAAACGTGATTGTGCCACCTCTGTTCTTTCAGCTCTCTGTTCCCTCCATGGTGCCGATATCATAAGGGTTCACGACGTCCCGCTTTCTGTGCAGGCTCTTCGCTTGGCTGATGTTTTCAAATAGACGATGAGTAATCTTTTAATTATATAAAACATTCAAGCCTTCATCACGAGTTCCAAACAGACCCTGCACACAATAATCTCTATTTCTTCAAGACCTTGTCTCTTCATTTACTCCAGCACTTCCCTATTGAAACTGTACTGTCATAGGCCAGAGAGAATAACCCTATAAAATCTAATAGTTATAGCTGAAGTTCTTGTTATAAAAATACCCAAACCATTCATATCAGACAGTTCGCAAACTATAATCATTTAAATTTTTAACGAACCATCAATATCAGGCTCGCCAAAATTTATTAACCATTTTTAAAAAAATAAGGCTCCCTTAGCAATGCTTACCTGGTCAGAATTACAGATAAACAAATTACAGCCCATGCTTTAAGTAATGAATTTCAGTTCTAGTAAATATTTCAGCTTACTCTCTTCAGCCAACACCAATAATTCTTACTTGACAAATCACTTTTGCCTGCCTTATAGTGTTACGAAATTTAAAAACGTATTACTGTATGCACCCATACAACCTATCAGCTAAACCAATAAGAGGCCTGTTTAACATGAGAGCACAGAAAGCAAAGGCAGCGATAATTTTTATTATCAGTCTTGGAACTATCAGTCTACCGTTCAGCACTTCGCTTGCAGATCACTATAAAATTAATCGGCCTACTTATGCTGAAGCTGCTCCTGAAGATCAAGAACCTAGCAATATTTTGTCATTCATGGATGACAAACTGCAGGGCACTGCTCTCATTGAAATTGAAGCCACAGCCCTTGAAGGGTATGGCGGTGTCGAGGAAAGCGATATAACACTGGCAACAGTTGGACTTGGCCTGGAGGCACATCTTACCGACTGGATCAGTGGATGGATTTGGCTCTTGTGGGAAGAAGGTGGTGACGAAACCGTTGAAATAGACGAGGCAACTATTACCATAAAAAATACAGATAAATTTCCCTTGTATGTCTCAGCTGGAAAAATGTACGTACCCTTTGGACATTTTGATACATACATGG
>CAMYOP010000021.1 GCA_947260045.1 uncultured Desulfobulbaceae bacterium | reverse complement strand
TTTCTTTCTGCTTTCTCTGATTTCACAGGTGGCCCTGTTGATAGGGTCGGTTTTTTTTTTATATACAAAACTTGCTGGGCGCAGTTTGTATACCCATTCCTGTGCTGTTTACAGAGTTCTTGTAAAGAGGGGACTGAGTAAAGAAAACAAGCTGACCTTAGGGCGCAAAAAAGTCGCAATGATAGTTGGGCGAGACACTTCAAACTTAGAGAGACAAGGTGTCATTCGGGCATGTATTGAAAGTGTTGCTGAAAACATGTCAGATGGCGTTGTCGCACCATTGTTCTATGCATTTGTCGGAGCGATATTTTTCCCGAATGGTATTATAGCTGCCCCAGTTGCAGCGACAGCAGCAATGGTCTATAAGGCTGTCAACACCATGGACTCTATGTTTGGCTATAAAAACGAGCAATATAAAAACTTTGGCTGGTTTGCAGCAAGGACAGATGATTATGCAAATTTGATCCCTGCACGCTTAACTGCAATGGCTCTGGTTCTTGTCTCCCCACTGTGTGGGCGCAGTCTGGCAAAATCTTTTAAAACTATGCGGCGAGATGCTGCAAAACATTCAAGTCCAAATGCAGGATATCCCGAGGCTGCTATGGCAGGGGCTTTAGGAGTTGCTCTGGGAGGTCCGTCAATGTATTTTGGCATAAAGGTAGCAAAATCGATCCTTGGAGACTCCGAAAAGGTACTCAAGCCAGAATTTATTAAACAGGCAAATGTTTTAATGGTAAGTGGTTCGTTTTTAGCGTTACTTTTATGTTCAATATGTTATTTATTTTTCATTTCCGTGTAAACCTAGTTGTTTACAATCTGTTTCAAATTGGGCACTTACCATCTTTTGCTTACTGGTAACACTTGACTTTGACGCCTAATTGTGGTAATTTAAAAATTAACTGATAATTGTGTGTTAGAGGATTTTGATGAAATCGTTCGTTGTGGCTGTTTTATTTCAGGTTTTATTTTTTCATTCAGTGTGTAATGCAAACGCTGGTGTTGCTGAAGCGTCTATTGGTAAAAACCACTATCAGGCAGAGGCTGCTGATTATTCAAACTTGAACTCCGATGAATATGAATGGTTTTCTAAGTTTCTCTATGGGACTTTTTACTCCGATGGTTGGTACTCAATCACCAATGATTTACTAGTCAAAATTCCTCAAAATGAACTGGAAACCCAGAGAGCAGAACTGAAAAGGCTTGGGGATAAGATTGGGCGAGAATGGGCCAGGAATAACGAAATCCGTAAAATTGATACGTCCATGCTCAAGCAATGGGGCAATAAGCTCAAGGAAGCTGCTGGCGATCAGCCAGAGCAATTACCTGCCTTGATTGCTGACCTTCACAGAGAGGTGGATGAACTCCTCGATTGATTTTTCACAGCTGGTCAATAAAAAAACATTTAAGTCTATCGACTAAACTACTTAATAGGGCGTTCGCCCCGCATGTTAAACGTCTAACCCTTTGTTAATTTTTAGACACAAACCATTCATCAATTTGCAAGAGACGAGTACTTTTTCTGTTTAAAAGTTTTCTTAAGTTTCTTCTGGCGGCTCTTTTTCATTTTCCCTTTGGATGGCGTTCTCTTTGTAGGTGCAATCAACTGAACAGTCCAGTCTTCCGTTGTGGAGTAGAATTTCAATTTTCTCACCCTCCCTCACCTGTTCGGCTCTCGCTACTATACTTTTACTGACAGTTTTTTTTCTTGCTATGGCATAGCCTCTAGAAAGGGTAGCAAGAGGGCTTACGGCATCAAGCAAGCCGCCCAGTTTAGCAATTTTCCTTTTCCTCGAATCTATACAAGCAGCGCCTGCCAGCAAAAGGCGTCTTTTGAGCTCAGAGATTTTTTGTTGGTTAAATACCAGAGCATGGTGGGGATTTCTCTCTTGGAGTTGTCCGCGAAGCAGATCAATCTTTCGTTGTTTCTCGGTAAAGTTTTCCTTAAAGACTCGTTCAAAATTAATAGAGAGGTAGTCAAGTTTTAAAAAGAGATTGTCCAGTGGATATTGCATGTCTCCTAAAAGTTGCTTGTAAAATTGTAGCTGTGAGGAATAAGCATTAAGCTTAGTGCTTATTGAGTGAAACAAGTTTTCCCGCTGTTGTTTCAGGAGGCGATCCAGGGCTACCCGGTCGGGGAGGATCATCTCCGCAGCCGCACTTGGTGTTGGCGCGCGTAGGTCGGCAACAAAATCAGCAATGGTGTAATCGATTTCGTGACCAATTGCGCTCACCACTGGCAGGGAAGAATTGAAAATTGCCCGAGCGAGTTTTTCTTCGTTAAATGCCCATAAATCCTCTATTGATCCACCTCCACGGCAAAGAACTATAAGATCATGTTGTCCGGCCCTGTTGAGGGTGTTAATGGCGGTAATAATTTCATCTGCAGCCTGCTCTCCTTGAACAGGAACAGGGTAAACAGATATTGAAATCAATGGGAAGCGCATGGTCGCCACGCGGATGAAATCGTGAACAGCTGCACCCTTTGGTGACGTGACCAGAGCAATATGAAGTGGTATTTCCGGCAGCCTTTTTTTATGAGAAGCTTCAAAAAGACCTTCCGATGCCAAGCCTTTCTTTAATCTTTCAAAGGCTTTTTGCAGTTCCCCTGCACCGTGAAATTCAAGCGTGTCAACGATAAGCTGATAATCACCCCTTGGTTCATAAACGGAAATTCTACCATGGCAAATAACCTGTTGCCCATTTTCGAGCGCTTTGTCGAGATAGCGCTGCTGCATTTTGAAGAGGACTGTCTTTAGCTGGGCTTGAGAATCTTTTAAGGTGAAATAGAGGTGTCCCGAATGCGGCTTGCGCAGGTTTGAAATTTCTCCTGCTACCTTGATATAGGTGAATTGAGTCTCCAGGATGCCCCTGATGGAAGCAGTAAGCTCTGATACGCTAAATATTCGCTGTTGCATTGTGGACTGTTATAACTTTAGATTTTTTTAATCAAAAAATAATTATGAACCTGATGTATTTGGAAAAGATAGCCACCAAAATGTTGTCATTTCTGTACTCAGGGGAAATATGTAAATGATACTAAGGTAGTTTGTATTGCAATGGACAGATACTTTGCACTGATCAGTATAGCTCTCAAAGTGGAGACAATTTATGTCTGAAAGTACCCTGTGGAAAAAGCAAATTCATTAATGCTTTTTTTTTCCGACAGAAGTATACTTACCGTTCTAATCTATCTTAAGCAATATCCTTATACGTCAAACGCTTGCAGGTCTTCTCGCTACATGATTAGCAGGTAAAGTGTTTGAAGAGAATAAACTATCTGGAAAGGAGCGTAAATTCCAAATGGCGGAACAAAGTGCTTTCAATAAAGGACACGTAGAAGAGGCAACACTTGTGGAAGCAGATGGTCTTCTTGAGCAACTCAATTTGCCCCCTGCAATGGTTGCTTTTTTGCGAAAAAACAAGACTATCATTTGGATAATCGTTTTTTGTATTATTACAGCTGTTACTGTGACGGCTCTGTATGGAACCTATACCGAATATAAAGTACGGAAAGCTGCTAATGCCTTAACAGAGGCTGTGTCAGCTGAAGGTGACCAGAAAAGTGCATTGTTGAATAATGTTGTAAACGATTATGGATCTACCCCTGTTGGGACCTGGGCCAGGGTCGAACTTGCTCATCTGGCTGTTAGTGAAGGGCGCCTTGATGAGGGGATTGAAACCCTTCTGGCAATTCAGGGAAAAATCGGAAGCGATAATCCTCTTTATACCTTGGTAACAAGTGAACTTGCAGCCCTTTATGAGAATAGTGCCAAATTTGACAAGGCTGTTGAAAATTATAAACTGCTTACTGGTGTTACCAGTTTTTCTTCAAATGCCCACGAAGCATTAGGACGTATTTATGAAAAGCAGGGTAAAAAACAAGATGCGCTGGGCATGTATGAAAAATATCTTGTACTTACCAAAGATAGCGGAGATGCTCCTTTGATTAATCGTATGAGAGAAATGATTCAGGCTCGAATACATCGTTTACAGGCGAAATGAAGTTAATTCAGTCGCCGGGTGAAATGACCAGATGGTCTAAGAAGCAAATAAAAAATGGTAACTCCATAGGTTTTGTACCAACCATGGGTTTTTTCCATGAAGGTCATTTGAGCTTGATGCGCCAGGCTGCAAAATCAGCCGATTGTGTTGTTGTCAGTTTGTTTGTAAATCCTACCCAGTTTGGCCCAAACGAAGATTTTGCCAAGTATCCCCGAAACTTTGAACGTGATACTGATCTTGCGAAAAATGAAAATGTTGCAGTGCTTTTTGCTCCCAAGCCTGAGGACATGTATCCCGATGGTTTTCAGACCTATGTTTCTGTTAATGATATTTCGACGGGATTATGTGGAGCTAGCAGAACTGGACATTTTACGGGCGTAACTACGGTTGTTGCTAAATTGTTAAATATTGTGCAGCCAGATATTGCTGTCTTTGGCCAAAAGGATTTTCAACAGCTTGCGGTCATTCGGAGGATGGTTAAAGACCTGCATATGGATGTGCAAATACTTGGACATCCAATTGTACGAGAATCAGATGGGCTTGCCAAAAGTTCGAGAAACACCTACCTCGATCAAAATGACAGAGAAACTTCACTCTGCCTGTATCGATCTTTGCAACTTGCCAGAGAGCAGGTGAAAGCCGGAACACGAGATACTGTGGAGCTTGATGAAAGGCTGAAAAAATTTCTTGGTCAGTATGGCAAGGTTTCCCTTGATTATATAAGTTTTGTTGATCAGGTGAACCTTTTGCCTGTCAATGTTGTGGATGAAGATACCGTGCTAGCTCTTGCTGTGCTAGTTGATAATAAGGTTCGACTTATTGATAACGGGTTTCTTCTGTAAAAAGAGAAAATACGGTGTACTTGGGCCTTGCCTGCAAGGGTTAATCACTTGCAAGGGCTTGCTGCCTGTGAAAGTATCACCTGGATACTACTAATCAAAATTATTCGTGGAAAATTATGTTTCGACAAGTATTAAAAGCAAAAATACACCGGGCAACGGTGACGGAGTCAGATCTGAATTATGAAGGAAGTCTGACAATTGATAAGGATCTCCTGGATGCTGCTGGTATTATCCCTTTTGAAAAAGTAAAGGTGTATAACATCAACAATGGCGAACGTTTTGATACTTATGCAATTGAGGGTGAGGCAGGTTCAGGTGTAATTGGACTAAATGGTGCTGCAGCTCGCAAAGGCCTGGTTGATGATCTGATAATTATTGCAACCTACGTTCATATGCCAGAAGAGGATTTGGCTGCCTATAAGCCGATAATTCTTCTGCTTGATGAAGAGAATAAAGTAAAAGAACAACTTGATAGGTGAGGGAATAGTATGCCCGGTTTTGAAGTTTTTGGTGAGGAAGAAAAACAGCAGATCCTGGAAGTGCTTGATACTGGGATTCTTTTTCGGTATGAATTCGGTCCGCAACGTCAAGGTGTTTATAAGGTAAAAGAATTTGAAGAAGCTTTTGCCAAGTATGCAGACAGTTCTTTTGGTCAGGCTGTTACCTCGGGTACTGCAGCCTTAAAGGTAGCACTGACAGCGCTTGGTGTTGGTGCTGGTGATGAAGTCATTACACAGTCATTTACCTTTGTTGCTACCTGGGAAGCAATTTTAGATGTTGGTGCTATTCCTGTTTTCACCGAAGTTGATGAAACACTGAATATGGATCCAGCTGACCTTGAGCGTAAAATTACAGATAAGACGAAAGCTATCATTCCTGTTCATATGCTCGGAGCCCAGGCAAGAATAGAAGAAATAATGGTCATAGCTGACAAGCATGGCATCCCAGTCATCGAAGACGCCGCCCAGGCTGCAGGTGCACGGCTTAATGGGAAACACCTGGGATCCTTTGGCACTTGTGGTACTTTTTCATTTGATTCTGTTAAAACCATGACCACTGGCGAAGGGGGAATGGTAATCACAGATAATGAGAATTTATGGCGAAATATGTCAGAATACCATGATCATGGTCACGATCACGCTGTTAATCCTGGAGGTCGAGGTGGTGAGGGAAGACGTTTTGTCGGTTTCAATTACAGGATGATGGAACTCCAGGGAGCAATGGGGCTGGCACAATTGGCAAAACTTGATCAGATGATTATTTCGCAAAAAGCCAATAAAGCTATTTTGAAGGAAGCTGCTTCGGCTATTCCTGGTGTATCCTTTCGAACGATACTTGATGAAAAGGGGGATTCTGCCACTTTTTTTGCTTTTATCCTGGAGAGTAAAGAAAGAGCTGCTGCCGTGAATCAAGTATTGCGTGAATACGGTGTGGGAGCCATAAATTTTGGTGAAAACACCTGGCATTTTTATCCCCAATGGGAACATCTAACAGCTGGATCAACACTTGCTGACAATGGCTGGCCATTTGCAGAAAATGGAAAACGACGGGTTATTTACGATCCTGAAGCATTACCTCAGTCAGCTGATATAATGTCAAGAACCCTTGTGTACCAGGTGCCTATTAAGATGGGGGATGAGCAGAAAGAAAAAATGGTATCAGCGCTTCATAACGCAGCAGCCTCATAAGGTTTTTTGCTGACGCAGGTAAATGTCAAAGCGAGTTGTCTTACCTTTCAGGCTATAGGAAGGTGAGATTTTCGTTAAGAATGACGCTGCTTGAGGTCTTTTGACCACAACTCTTTTTGTGCTGATTTGCATGGCTAAGTCAAAGAGATTGTTACTTTCTGTATCATGACCTAAAAGGAGCTGCAGGAGCTGCAGTTCCTTCTTTACCTTGGCGCTTTTACTTCGTGCTGGATACATTGGGTCAAGATAGACAACTTCTACCAGCTTGCCACTTTTTTCCATTTCGTGAAAAAGGCTACAGGCATCTTTTTTCATTAGTGTAATCTTAGACGCGGTTTCAACGGTTGCACTATGCATCAGGGCTCGTTTCAATCCGTCTTCAAGTAACGCAAAAATAACAGGATTACGTTCACAGACGGTAATGCGGCATCCTGCTAGAGCCATGAGAAAACTATCTCTGCCAAAACCACCAGTTGCATCAATAATTTGAGGTCTATAGCCTTTTTTTATTCCCACAGCCTGCCTGAGTGTTTTATTGCCGCCATGTGCTCTGCGATATCCAAATGATCCTTCAATAAAGTCGACCTTTACCGTGCTAAGACTTTTATCATTCTCCATAAGTCTGAACTCAAGATTGCTTGTGGTCAGCGTGAGAGCACCTTCTATATCTTCTGGGCAATTGATTTGAAAGTTCAAACCGAGCTTTCCTGCAAGCTCCTTGGCCTGTTCTACCAGTGAAGTATCGCATGTGGTAACACATATATTTTGCATTGTTTAGCTGCTGTTTTTAAAGGTAAGTTGGTCTTGAAAAAATGGTTTTGGTTAAATCGTTGCCATATCTGAGCTGCCAATGTATCATACAATGTTGTGGAAAATCAAAGAGAGATCCAGCAGGTCGCTCACTGAAAAGTTATCTATCTGATCGCATTGAGTTTTTCACTTTGCATGACAGACTGAAAAGCAGATAGGAAATTTTCTATATTCATAATCCATAAGTAATTGAATCAGGAAACAGTATGCAGGAAAAAACACCTGAGGTTGTAGCTATAATACCAGCCAGGTATCATTCAAATCGTTTTGAAGGAAAACCTCTTGCGCTTATCGGTGGCAAACCGATGATTCAACATGTTGTTGAGAGAGCCCAGCAGGTTGAATTGCTGGCCCGAGTCGTTGTGGCAACCGATGATGATCGTATAGCTGATGCTGTAAGATCCTTTGGTGGTGAAGTTGTCATGACCCGTTCCGATCATGCCTCAGGAACTGACCGCCTGGCAGAAGCTGCTGAAAAGCTTGAGATATCAGAAACCGATGTAGTGGTTAATATTCAGGGGGATCAACCCTTGTTTCCACCAGAGGTGATTGAACAGGTGGCCAATCCTCTTCTTGAAGATCCTGCCCTGCATATGTCTACCCTGATTTACAAGATCATTCGACCCGAGGAGATTGACGATCCAAATCACGTGAAAACAGTTTTCGATTGTCATGGCAATGCACTGTATTTCTCTCGGGCTCCTATCCCCTTTCAGAGAAACCCGGAGGATCAGGAAAAGCCCACCTATTATAAACATCTTGGTTTTTATGGATATCGCAAAGGTTTTTTATTAACTTTTGTCGGTTTGCCAGAAGGAGAGTGGGAACGATTTGAGAAGTTGGAACAACTGCGGGCCCTTGAATATGGATATACGATTCGCGTTGTGAAAACGACATATGACTCCATCGAGGTTGACACACCCAAAGATGCTCAAAGAGTTGAAGAGTTGCTGAGCAAGTAGCCCGCATTAAGATTAAATTTTTTATTACCGGAGATTCACGAAGATGCAGAAAAAAATAACTGTGATTGGTGCAGGAAATGTTGGTGCAGCCGCCGCACACTGGGCTTTATCCCGAAAATTAGGCAATGTGGTTTTACTCGACGTTATGGAAGGAATTCCCCAGGGAAAAGCGCTTGATTTATGGCAGGCTGGTCCTTTGGATAATTTTGCCGGTACCATTGTTGGCACAAATGATTATGCTGATACCGCTGATTCAGACGTTGTCATAATTACCGCAGGGCTTGCCCGAAAACCTGGTATGTCAAGGGATGATCTCCTTGCAATAAATGTCGAAATTGTCAAGACCTGTGCCCAGGAAGCAGCCAAGCATTCACCTGACTGTGTCATGATCGTCGTAACAAATCCAATCGATGCCATGGTTCATACCGCCTTTAAAGTATCTGGCCTTAAAAAAGAAAAAATAATAGGTATGGCTGGTGTGCTTGATTCTGCCAGGTATAGAACTTTTCTGGCAGATGCTGTTGGTGTGGCCCCACAGGATGTCAATGCCCTTGTTATGGGAATACATGGGGATAATATGGTTCCACTTGTAAGGCTGGCAAATGTAGGAGGTGTTCCAATCACAGATCTGCTTGACCAGGAACAGATTGATGAGATTGTCAAGAGAACCCAAACAGGTGGTATCGAAATAGTCAATCATCTTAAGACTGGTAGTGCTTATTTTACGCCTGGTCTTGCTGCTGTTGAAATGGCAGAGGCTGTTATTAATGATACCAAACGGGTTATGCCATGTGCTGTGTATCTTGAAGGAGAATTTGGCATTTCAGGTTATTTTCTTGGTGCTCCTGTTATTCTTGGGAAAGCGGGCGTTGAGCGAATATTGGAATTTGAGATGACCGATGAAGAGCGTGCCGCCCTTGAGAAATCAGTTGAAGTTGTTTCTAAGCAAATGGCAGCAACAGGTTTATAATAAGACAGATTTTATATCTGGCACGAAGTGGAGAGATTCTTTGGAAAAGGGATTTTTCTGCAGTGTCAGGCCGAATAATCGACTTGCAGTTTTCTTGTTGCATACTGGAGAAAAAATCTAAGGATGACTGAAACTCCAGCTGAAAGTAAACTTCAGCACTCTTTGGAAGAGCTTTTACAACACGATCTATCACCGCTTGATTTCTTACCCGATGGGAGTCTGGCTGAAAAAATGATAGATCTTGTCATCAACGGATCACCGTTAACCGCCTCCTCGATTTTAAATGATACTTTTAAACATCTAACCAACCATTTTAAAAGTATTGATCGAGAAAAGGTCAGGGTTGTTGTTTTTGGGGGTGGCTCGGGACTGTCAAACATCCTTGGTGGTGATAGCAGAAGAGAAAGATGGATTAGTTATCCCTTTACAGGGCTTAAGGAGCTCTTTCCTCACACAAATTCAGTAGTTTGTGTTACAGATGATGGTGGGTCAACAGGTGAGCTCCTGAAGGAACTGCCAATTGTTGCTCTTGGCGATATTCGTCATGTCCTGCTCTCTTCAATTCGTAAAGAATCGTTGCAAAACCTCTATGGCTTGGATGAACAGAAGGTTCACCAACTTGCGACTCAGCTCCACACAATATTCAATTATCGCTTTACCAGCCCGCCTTCCACAGCAAAAGAATTATTAGACCAGACTGGTGCACTCTGTAATTGTCTGCCAAGCAGCTTGCTTGATTATCTTGGCAAGCTCCTGGAGACTCTTTTCACCAGAAAACTTCTTCATAACACTCTGCAAAAACCGCAATGTTTGGGAAATCTTCTTCTTGCGGCTGCAATATTTCTTAAGCTTCCTCCAGAGAAGAACTCTGCGGAAAGTGACCCTGAAACGACGAGTTTTGATAAAGCAACCATTGATGGTTTGTCAGAGTTGTCCCTTTTTCTCGGGGGAAGCAAACATGCAGTCCAGCCATGTACAACAACCATGGCCCAACTAGAGGTTCTCTATGAAAATGGAGTACTTGTTACCAGCGAACAAAAATCAGGTAGTGCCCGTAGAGGATTTCCTGTAGACCGCGTGTTTGTTAACTTTTTTGACACTCCTTCTTTGCCGGCGGAAATCACTAAGATAGTGCGAGAAGCAGATATTTTTATTTTTGCACCGGGGAGTCTCTATACCTCAATAATCCCCATACTCCACGTCCCAGGAATAGCAGAAGAGATCAGAAATAATAATAAGGCTTTGAAGCTGCTCGTCTCTAATATCTGGGTCCAGAAAGGGGAAACCGACGTTGCGCCAGATCATCCCCACAGAAAGTTCTATGTCTCAGATATGATACACGCCTATCATAGCAATATTCCTGGTGGTGTTAAGGGCTTATTCAACTGTGTACTGACCTTGGGGCTTGGAGATGTTCCTGGTTCCATATTGCAAAGTTATGCCCTTGAGGAAAAGGAGCCGATTTATCTTGACCGGGCCCAGGTCCGTGAAATGGGCTTTGAAGTGATTGAAGCTGGTATCTTTTCAAGGGATCTTCTTGCCTTGGAAAATGTAATACAACATGATCCTCATGCAGTTGCCCAGGCTATAAATACGCTGTGGGGCCTTAAGAAGAGTGGGCATATGCCTAACCCTCTGTCTGTTCCGGAAGCATTTCCCCAGAACAAGAAATGGTTGTCATACAGGAAAGATGAATCTTTAAACATACTCCCCTGTAAACGCTATCTTGCTATTAAAAAAGTATTAAACAGTCTTTCCATTGATCAAGCCCTAAACGGTGATCCTGTAAGCAGATTGAAGCCTAGTGAGCATGGTGCTTTATTGGATATTATTGGAGAAATAATATGGAGTCATCCTGACATATTGCTTGAGCATTTATTGTTTTTTAAAGGAATTACTCTTATTGATCCTGTCGGCTGGAGTCGTTGTCAGGAGTGGGATAATGTCTTTTCTTTTTATGATCCGGATGATTTGCAAATAAAAATTCGTAAAGATCAGCTTCAAGATCGGAAGCGATTTGAAGTTGCGTTTCTAGTAGCGCTTGGCCAGTCACTACTCGGAAATTATCGTTTCGATAAGGGTATTGAGGAGTTACACAAAAACGAAGATACTGTGGGAAGCGTTTATAAGATAACTCTATGTGAAAAACAGAATTTGCATTCTTTTTTTAATGTAGAGGAGATACATCGCTACCTTCATCTCTCTAGAATGAAACAATCAGAAAAAAATTCCCGAATTTTTACCAGGGTCATTAACGGGAAAGAAGGTTTTACACCTCCTGGACTGCTTTGTGGACTTTTTTATGCCTGGTATTTAGATAACAGATTTGCAACCCACATTGAGTATAAAATGTCAATAATGCGTAATGAAATTTCAAACCTGATACCTGAGCAGGTTAAAATTGTCGATAGAAGAAGCGGCTTGATTCGTTTTTTTCGGGAAACAGTTTTCAGGCATAAAATAATTTAAATGAAAAACTCTCTCCCTGTTAGTCTAAAAATATTTGAGTCAAGATCAGATTCATTGTCACCTTCCAGACTTTTACCCGGCTGATCACTTTTTAAAAGTGACAAGTCTTATTAAAGGGAGCCTCTTTTTTCTGGAGTTATCTTCCAGCACTCGGTGTCATGAGCAATCTTTTACATTTTTCTTGATGTTACCCTGTTAATTCCTGTTCCAATCATATACCATTTCAAAAGGATAATACGTCAAAAAACTCGATATGATATATCAATCTTTAGTTAACTGAGAAAAAGGAGTAATTGGTGGCAGGTGAAGATCTGAAAAGAGAGATCAAGAGGCGACAAAATTCTGAGCAGTCACTGGGGAGAGCCTTACAGGAATGGCAGAAGACTTTCGATGTGATCCGATCGCCCATTTTGGTTCTAGACACCAATTTGCAGGTGCAAAAGGTTAATAGGGCAGCTTTGCAATTGTTTGGCCAAAAGTTTGATTTGATAGGTAAAAAATGCAGCGATATATTTTTTGGAGATTCAGAACCCTGCAACAGGTGTAAGGGAGACAGGCAAATACCTGATATCGAGATTGAGCATAAATTATTAGGGAAGACCCTGCAACTTACCTGCGAACCTGTAATTTATGAAGAAGAAGTAACAGCCTATGTGCTTACAGCTATTGATTTAACTGAAAAAAGAGATTTGGAAAAACAACTTATCCAAGTCCAGAAAATGGAGGCTATTGCAACTCTTGCCCATGGGATCGCTCACGATTTCAATAATATCCTTGGAGCAATAATGGGAAATGCCGATCTTCTGCTGTTTCGATTGGCCCATCAAAATTCTCCAAATCCATCTATCAGATCAGAAAAATTATCTGCAGAAGAAATAGTAGAACACCTCGCTGCCATCAAAAAATCTGGACTCCGGGCAAAAGACCTTGTGGACCAGATTCTTGCCTTTGGGCGCCAATCCAGCTCTGGTTCAAAAAACATTGATATAACACCAATAGTTAAGGAGGTAGTGAAACTTCTTCGCTCTTCTTTGTCAGCGATGATAGAAATCAAAACAAACATCAACAGTAACTCAAGATTGATCAAAATTGATCCAACTCTTATCCATCAGATTTTAATGAACCTTGGAACAAACGCGGCCCACGCCATGGAAAAAGATGGTGGGTTTATGACTATTTCATTGCAAGAAAAACAAATTGAAGATGGAGAGGAAAGCCTTCGTTTACAGTTGGAATCAGGCGACTATCTCATTCTCTCTGTTACCGATACCGGACAGGGTATGTCCAAACAAGTACTGGACCGCGCATTTGATCCTTTTTTTACAACTAAAGGGGTTGGTAAGGGTACAGGAATGGGATTATCCGTCATTCATGGAATTGTTACTGCCCAAAAAGGTATAATTGATCTTCATACAGATGAGGAAAAAGGTACTAACGTTGATGTGTATCTTCCATGTATTAAAAGTCAGGTTCAACCTGTGGACATGAATGGTATGGATATACCAGAGGGAACAGAGAATATCTTATTTGTAGATGATGATGAAGATATCGTGCGAATGCGTACCAGGATGTTGCAGTTTTTAGGGTATAGTGTAATTGCTGCAACCAGTGGTGAACAGGCTTTGATGATTTTAGGAAGAGATCCAAGTGAGATAGATGTGGTTATTACGGATCTCACAATGCCAAAAATGAATGGCCTTGATCTCACTAAAAAACTTAGAAAAATAAAGGGTGATCTTCCTGTTATTCTTTGTTCTGGATATAGTGACCCGGTACACCCGGACAAGATTAAGGAATCAGGTGTGAAAATGTTTTTATCGAAACCTCTTGAAATGAGACCGCTGGCAAAGGCCTTGCGTGAGGTGTTGGATGATCAGGGGTGATTATGCGTATATTGATAATTGATGATGATGAACAAATTCGTGAACTACTTCGTAAAGTAATGGTTTGGTCCGGCTACGAAGTCGTTGAAGCGGAAAATGGTAAGGTCGGTTTACAACTTCAAAAAGAAAATCCTGCAAAAGTTGTCATTACTGATCTCATAATGCCAGAAAAAGAAGGCCTTGAAACCATTTCCATTCTAAGGCGCGATTATGATGATCTGAAAATCATCGCTATTTCCGGTGGTGGACAAATGGGTCCTGAAGCATACCTGCCTGCAGCCAGGGAGCTTGGTGCGGACCGAATTTTCAGCAAACCTTTTGATTTGCAGGAAATTGTAGCTGCTGTAAAGGAATTGATTGATGATGAGTAAGGAAAGAGTACTTGTTGTTGATAATAACCCTGTCCTTCTGAAAATCGTCGTGAACATTCTTGAAGGTGAAGGGTGTGAAGTGCACGGGGCTACTGACGGACTGGAGGCAATGGATGTAATAGCTGATTTTAAACCGGATGTCATATTTACAGACCTTGTAATGCCTAAAATAGACGGCTCTAAGTTATGCTATATAGTGCGTAATACTCCTGAGCTAAAAGATATATTTTTGGTTGTACTGTCTGGTATCGGGATAGAAGATGACTTAAACCTGAATGAACTTGAGGCCGATGTTTATATTGTCAAGGGGCCAGCTTCATTAATGAAAAAACATGTCATCGCAGCTCTTAATAGTTATAGGAAAGGAGAACGGCACCAGAAGACTATTCGGGGTGGAAACGAACTATCATCTAGAGAGATAACTAAAGAACTTCTATCTTCTCTTAAGCATAATAATATAGTGCTCGATAGAATGACAGAAGGTGTGGTTGAGCTGGATAAGTCCGGCAGAGTTGTAATGGTCAATAGAGCAGCTCGGGCAATTCTCAAACAACCTGAAGAGGTTATTCTCTCAAGCAATTTTTCTATCTTTTTTCAAGGGGAAGTTAAGAAAAAAATAGATGGTTGGTTGGCTCGCTTAGATACACCCAATCCCGTCTCTCTTTTTTTTGATTATGATGATTCGATTGAGATTGGCGACAAAACCATAACTCTTCATCTTGTTCCTGCAAAGGAAGAGAATATTGTCTTTGCAATTGGTATTCTCAGTAATATCTCCAAGAGGAAGATTGTTGAAAAGCAAAAGAACATGGTGGAAAAAGAACTGAGAAGAATTCAAAAACTTGAAGCTGTCAGTATGATGGCCAGTGGTATTGCCCACGATTTTAATAATCTATTATCAGTTATCAGTGGTAATGTTGAAATGGCTCGGATGCTGTCAGCTGATAATCCCGAAATTATAAGCTTGCTGGATGAGTCTAGACAAGCAGTCCGCATGACGACTGATCTCGTGAGGAAATTCACCACTTTTTCCGATAATTATCTTCCTGCAAAAACACGTGTGCGTCTCTCTAATTTATTTGAAAAAGCTGTGCAATCTCATTACTCAGGTACTGAGTTCAATGTGGTAATATCCTCTGAAGATGATCTCTGGCAGGTTGATGTTGACTCCGAATTTATTGAACAGGTTTTCCTAAATATTATCCAGAATTCCTTTGAAGCAATGGAAGGGAAGGGCACTGTTACAATTTTCCTGTCAAATGTTGAAGGAAAAGATGAGCTGAACAGTACAGAACAAGCGTTTACTGACCGCCAGTTTGTTAAAATTCTTATCGAGGATGAAGGGGTTGGTATCGATGAAAAGATTAAACATAGAATATTTGATCCTTATTTTTCTACAAAGCTGAAAGGCGCTCAAAAAGGTATGGGGCTTGGGCTGACCATTTCCCATGCCATTGTCTCCAAACATGGCGGTCACCTCTGGGTTGACTCCGAAGAGGGAGAAGGTTGTAAGGTTACACTCTATTTGCCTGCTGGCAGCTGGACAGATAGATATCAGGAAAACTCTACTGTATCACCTGCGCGTCGTCGTGTTTTGATTATGGACGATGATGAAATGATGCGGATTATATGTTCAAAATTATTTAAATTCCTCGATTGTGAAGTTGATGTTGCAGATGAAGGTGGCAAAGCTGTTCAGCTTTTTGCAGAAGCTCTCCAAAATGATCGAAGGTATGATATGGTTGGTTTGGATTTACGTGTCAGTTTAGGTATGAGTGGGGTCGATGCGGCAAAAAAAATCTGGGAACTTGAACCTGACGTTAAAATGGTTGCCATAAGTGGAGATTGTTTGGATCCTGTAATGATGAATTTTAGTAAATATCATTTTACAGCGACCTTACCGAAACCATTCACCCTTGATATTGTTGAGGAACTATTGAGTCAGCTCGACTCTTGAAATAATACTTTTTGCCTGTTCAGCCTCTGTGAAATTGACAGGTGCAGGTTATATCCTTCATGCAAGCGTTGTCCCTTGCCATCTCTTGTTACATCTGTTTTCATACAATTGTCATTCATACTGTTAGGTCAGCTCCTGGCAGGAAGGTTCCTGCCCGTTAATAATTAGTACCGCCATATTCTAAACTCTGAGGGAAGAAGAGAAGAGTGAAAACTGGATAAACGTATGTACCTTGCCCGTCGATTTGAAAAAAATGATGTCACATATACTATTCGGGAAACATACCCGGAAGGAGATTATCTCACCCACCGAGATCTTGCTATGCTTGGCAATGATCCTCGGCATTATATTGTCTACACTGGTAAAAGCTTTTACCTGCACAATTCACTGTATGATTTACTGGGAGAAAAGGGGGTAAATCCTGATCCTTTTGAACTAGAAGAATTGTTTTTTCCTTTTCTAGATCCGTATATACGTGAGCGTCTTTCTCAATTTCAAGGAAGGGGTAAAGGCAAAAACTGGAGACCACTGGACAAGGAATCCAAGAAGAAAATATTGCAGGCAACCCATGTTTTTGATCGTCGAAGGATTCATTTCTTACGCTTTGGTCAGATAAATCAACTTCGTATGGATAGATCTCCAGCAGTGTTTAAAGTATTACTTAACAAATCTCGGGATGAGATCGAACAGTATTGTATTAACGCAGAATTGCTTCTCCGGCCTGCTGAGTATAAACAATATATATTTACAATTTTTAACCTCCAGTTTTACTTTAACGAAAGCTTTGCCCGTTCCATGCCCCAGGCTCTGAGCGCCGAACAGATGGATGAACATTTTATAACAGAACTGTGCAAACTTGATAGTGATGCAGAGTTTTGGCTTGGTATGAAACGACCGGGTGGCCTTCCTGATTATCTGAAACGGTATGCAATAATGTTTTATGACTATTCTTTTCCCAACACTGACGCCTGGGGAGAGTACATTAATGACTTTATGAACTCGCGCCGCAGATACAGTCCGCCGCCATCAAGTCGGACCATGTCCCAAAAAGAAATTAGTACAGTGTTTGGAATCAGCCAGGCAGACCTAAACTCCATGAGTAAAAAAGAGCTTACAAAGCTGTACCGAAAAAAAGCCCATGAACATCATCCAGATAAAGGTGGTGATC
>CAMYOP010000020.1:15111-32315 GCA_947260045.1 uncultured Desulfobulbaceae bacterium | reverse complement strand
AGGTAACGTACGTGAGTTGGAAAATGTAATTGAGCGGGCCATAATTATGGCTGATAAAGATATCATCTTACCTGAGAATCTGCCTGATGGTTTTGGCGGAAAAATGGAAGGCCGGCGTCTGGATGATTTTTTTAATACATTCTCCTTGAAAAAAGCACGAAGGATCCTTGAAGAACGATTGATTGGAAGGGTGCTTGGCTCAACGGGAGGAAATAAAAGCAAGGCAGCAGAACTCCTTGAGATAAGTTATCCATCGCTGCTTAGCAAGATCAAAGAATATGGTATTGAAAAATAATATCCTGTAAAATCTGTGACCATAGCACCTGTAATTTGAGGCAAGTGGTTTGGTATAACAAGGTCAAGATGTCAGGGGCAGCACAAAACTTTGTCATGGCCTGCAAGTTTTGCCTGGTGGAGGCATTGCCCTGCGATGTTTAAAAGCTCTTCAGGTGTCCTGTTATGCTCAGGCGTTTCCGGAGCATAACAGGTGAGACCAAAACTGGCAGTCATTTTTGCAACCCCTTGTTTGGCCGGCAATTCTACCTCTTTCAAGGAAAGCCGTAAGCGCTCGGCAACTATTCCTGCTCCTCTGATTGGTGTTTCCGGCAGGATGATAATGAACTCATCTCTTTTCCAGCGAGCTACCCAGTCAACATTGGTTCTGATGATGGTGTTGGTGATCGCACCAAATTTTTTTAAAAATCTATCTCCTGTAATATGTCCGTATTTCTTATTTGTCTGACTCATATAATCCAGGTCACACATGATGACTGCTAAATATTGGGAATAACGGATCGCTCTTTTGAGTTCGTTCAACATGCGATCTTCCAGATAATTAACAGTGAAGCAGCCAGTGAGTTTATCTGTGACCGCTAATCGCTTTACTTCATCGTTAAGTCGGTTTTTTTCAGTGAGAAATCGAGCTTGCCTTGAGGCGTCAGCAAGAACCTGCTCAAGCATTTCTTCTTTACAGGGATAAGGCAGCAAGCGAAATACGCCAATATAGTTCATGATCTCCAGACATTTTCTATAATCATCATTGTCTGCAAGGAGCATCAGGGTGCCATTTGACAGTTTTTCAGCCTTTGCGAGAAAATACATACCCTCCATATCTGGGAGCTGCATGGAAACAATAATCATAGTAAAGGGGGTCTTTTCTTGGAGCGCCTCCAGGCCCTGTGTTGCAGTGGGGACCGAAACTATTTGAAAGTCTTCGCTGATTTTTTTACAGAGCCGGTTGAAATCCGGGTGGTCTGCTACGATGAGTAAGCGTTGTTGCATGGAATTTTCTCCAAATAAATAGATAAGGCGAATTGCAATAATTGTAGCGAACCATCTCGATTTGAAAAAGGTATTTTTCTTATTTTGTTGTTTTTTTCGGTTAAATAACTCTGGAGAGCAAACGTAACTTCGTAAAATTCTTATCACGTTAGGGGATATTCAAGCAGTAAAAATGCCTGCAATTGATTAAGAAATTGGTGTGGGTGGCCGTTTAGCCTTTATTTAGTGGAACTAATGTTACCAGTGTTGCTCCCCAGGAACCTCCATCTTCCCCTGCCAGTCTATATGAACCGACGCAGGTAGTCTTATCAAGAATGGAATGAACGATCCGTCTCAGGGTGCCTGTACCTTTGCCATGGATTATTCGTACAGCAAGGATATCTTTTTTTAGACATTCCATGAGGTATTCAGGGACCAGGTCTTTGATTTCTCCTGGTTTAAAGGTGTGAAGGTCAAGGGTTCCGTCAATTGGAATCTGTATTACATGATCACCCGGTTCCATTTTTATGGCTTGAATGTTTCCAAAGCAATTTTTGCAGCTTTTGTTGATGCTCCTTTTGTGCCAAGAAGGGTGCGTACCTCACTCAGCCCCTTTTTCATCGTATCATGTATTGTACTGTCAGCTAGTATTTTATACAAGTTATTACAGATAGATTCAGGACTTACCTGGTCCTGAAGGAGTTCTGGAATGACTTCTTTGTCTGCGATAAGGTTTACAAGTGAGAAGAATTTGAATTTGACTAAGATTTTTCCTAA
Organism: uncultured Desulfobulbaceae bacterium; assembly: GCA_947260045.1. Lineage (GTDB taxonomy): Bacteria > Desulfobacterota > Desulfobulbia > Desulfobulbales > Desulfobulbaceae > CAMYOP01. The sequence continues at coordinate 30,278 of CAMYOP010000020.1, read as the reverse complement.
ATAATATGTTCTGGGTGAGAATCTATAGGTGGCAATAAGAGGTGTGTCTAGCAGGGCCAACTCTAAGGTAACGGTTCCTGAAGCTGCAACTGCAACGTCACAGGCTGCCATCAGATTGTAACGGTTATCATCGATTACTCGAATATTGATTTGATCCTGATATTTATCCAGGCCGTTGTCTTCTAAAATTTTTCTGGAAATTGTAGCGGCTCTTGGCAGAAGAAAAGCAATATTTTGCGGAAGTTTTTCTTTTAGAAGAAAGGCAGCTTCCAGAAAATCGGGCAAGAGTGAACTTATTTCTTTTGTTCTGCTACCTGGGAGTAAACCAATAACCGTGTCACTTGAATCAATGTTATGATGCGCCAGAAATTCTTCTCTGGTCATGGTCGTCTTGACAATGTCTAGTAGCGGATGGCCAACATAGTCTACTTCTATTGCTCTTTCTTTGTAAAACTCCTTCTCAAAAGGTAGGATGACGCCAATACGGTCAGCCAGGCGTCCGATTTTTTTTGCTCTTTTACTTCTCCAGGCCCAGACCTGGGGGCTTATATAATAAAAAATCGGGATACCGAGTTTTTTGGCTTTTGCCGCCAGGAAGAGATTGAAATCTGGATAATCGATGAGGATGAGCAGGGCAGGAGGCTCCTCCTTCATCTTTTTTATAAGTGCTTTTCTGGCAGCCAGAATATCTCCCAGGTGGCTTATCACCTCTGTTATGCCTACAACTGCTAGTTTTGAGGCATCATAAAGTAGCTCCATTCCTGCTTTGCCAAGCTCTGGACCACCAAGGCCACTGAAATACAGGTCTCCCTGTTCAGCTTGGATAGCTTTTAACAGGTTTGCACCGTGCATGTCGCCGGACGCCTCACCGGCAACAATCATAATGTGTTGTTTTGTTGTGTTTTTTTCTACTGTAGGAGACAAGGGGAAGATATCCGCTTAGTGAAAAAGAAAATTAGAGTCCAGAGAAGTTGGTTTCTGCACCAAGCATTTCTTGAACCTGAGCTCGGTTTTCTTTTATCTGTTTGACAACCTGGAGGGCAATCTGGAGGGCTTGGCGGCCTTCATAGCCCGATACTTGTGGCTTGGACCTGTTTTCTACATTTTGAATGAAGTCTTTAAGCTCAAGCTCCAGTATATCCTGATCAGTAAACCCGTGCTTGCTGATATCGGGGACAGGGGTTTGGTTTTCACCTCCGTCCTTGAGCTTTACAGACATAACTTCTTTTTTGGTAAAGTCCACCGAGAGATATCTTCCTGGTTGGAATATACGCATGCGGCGTATATTATCCATGGATATTCTACTGACAGTAACATTGGCGGTACAGCCATTTTCAAAAATCAAACGGGCATTGGCAATATCTGTTAAGGGAGTTATTACAGGTGTGCCAACCGTATGAATCGTCTTTATTTTTGACTTGACGATGGACAGGATGATGTCAATGTCATGGATCATCAGGTCTAGAACAACATCAACATCGGTTCCACGATTTTTAAAAACAGATATCCTGTGCGCTTCAATAAAAAGAGGATGTGTCAGCATCGGTTGCATGGCAAGAACAGCCGGATTGAATCGTTCAAGATGCCCAACCTGGAGAATACAGCTATTTTTTTCAGCAAGTGCAATCAGTTCATCTGCTTCTTTTATTGTGGAAGAGATTGGCTTCTCAACAAGGACGTCGATCCCTGCTGACAAACATTTCATCGCTATTTCATGATGATGTATAGTCGGAACCGCGATGGTGACAGCATCAAGTAGAGGGAGAAGTTCCTGATAATCAGTAAAGGCCTTGGTTGAGCATTCTCCAGCTACTTTGTCTGCCTGGACCTTATCGATGTCGGCAACACCGATAAATTCAATATTGTCCATGGCTGCATATTTATGGGCGTGGAATCGGCCCAGATAGCCTACTCCAATAACTCCGACCCTGATTTTTTTCACCGTATTACCTCTATATATTTCCCTTGATCACACTTACTGTTTGTACGCACTTACGAGTGGATCAAAATTAATGCCAGCATGCTTACCATCTTTTTGCATTGAATGGTAAAAGTATTTTACACACCCATATACGCTTTACGAACATTTTCATCAACAAGAAGATTTTTGGCAGAGCCCTGCAAGGCAATGCGACCATTTTCAAGAACATATCCTCTATGGGCTATTTTCAAGGCCAGGTTGGCATTTTGTTCAACCAGGAAAATGGTTGTGTTGTGGTCTTTATTTATTTTCTTAACTATTTCAAATATTTTTTTGACAATTATCGGAGCAAGTCCCATTGAGGGTTCATCAAGGAGCAGGAGTTTTGGCCTGGCCATTAATGCTCTGCATATTGCCAGCATTTGCTGCTCGCCGCCAGACAGGTTCCCTCCAGGAAGGTCTGCCCGCTCCTTTAAGATAGGAAAAAGAGAATACATGTACTCCATGTCTTTTTGTATAGCCTGTTTGTCTTTTCTCAGAAAGGCTCCCATGTTCAGGTTTTCTTGAATTGTTAGATCCGGAAAAATGTGTCGCCCTTCCGGTACCTGACTGATCCCAAGGGAAACTATTTTTTCTGGAGCCATGTTCTGGATCTCTTTCCCGTCAAAAAGTATCTTGCCGCTTCTGGCAGGAACTATTCCGCTAATGGACATGAGACTGGTGGATTTGCCTGCTCCGTTCGAGCCAATCAGGGTGATAATCTCGCCACGTTTGACGGTGAGGTTCAGGTCGTAGAGAACTTGAATGTTGCCATAAAAGGTATTTACTGCAAGCAGTTCAAGTAACATCTTCTATGTCCTCACCCAGGTAGGCCTTGATGACTGCGGGGTTGTTTTGAATTTTTTCAGGAGCACCTTCGGCTATTTTTTTGCCGTAATCCATAACAAATATATATTCAGATAAACTCATAACCAGTCGCATATCATGCTCAATGAGCATGATAGATAATCCTTGATCGCGAATTTTCAGGATGAGTTCATTGAGTTCATCAGTTTCCTGGGGGTTCATGCCTGCTGCTGGTTCATCCAGAAGGAGGAGCTGAGGGTCTGTTGCCAGGGCCCTTGCAATTTCCAGACGTCTTTGGGCTCCGTAGGGGAGGTTTTTTGCAAATTCATTGACAAAGGAACTGAGGCCTACGTTTTCTAAAATTTCATAGCTTTGATTGATGATCCTGGCTTCTTCATACCGCGTTTTTTTACCTCGAAATACAGCCCCTAAAACCCCTGCTTTGGTTCGGCAATGGTGGCCAATCATAACATTTTCCAGAACTGTCATGCTGGGAAAGAGGCGAATGTTTTGGAATGTGCGGGCAAGTCCTCTTTTGGTTACCTGGTTTGGTTTCAAGCCATTTAGTTTTTGTACGACTTGGTCCCGCGTGTGTAATATTAATTCACCACCACTTGGTGTATAGATTCCTGTTAAACAGTTGAAAAAGGTAGTTTTTCCCGCACCGTTTGGGCCAATGAGAGCTACAATTTTCCCTTTAGCAATCTGCATGTCGAGATGATCCAGGGCACGTATCCCTCCAAAATCCATTGTGAGACTATTTATTTCCAGTAATAGCTCCATATTACTCTTTTTGCCTGACAGTGTTTTGGCCCAAATCTTCATCAATGGCGTATGTTCGGCGAATATTTGAGATAATACCCTGAGGGCGAAAGACCATCATTGTTACCAGTACTGCACCAAAAACAAGCATTCTGTAGTCGGAGAAAGCGCGGAGGTATTCTGGGAGCAGGATCAAGATGAGTGCTCCCAGGATGACGCCGACTATGGAACCCATTCCACCCAGAACCACGATGCATAAAATGATGGCAGACTCAAGAAAGGTAAAGCTGGCTGGATTGACAAAGGTTGTTTTAGCTGCAAAGATAACTCCTACCATCCCTGCCCAGGTCGCACCAAGGGCAAATGCAGTCAGCTTGGTTTTGGTTTTATCTATGCCCATGGCCTGGCAGGCTATTTCGTCTTCACGGAGCGCAAACCAGGCTCGACCTATGCGCGAGTTCTGGAGCCTGTTCACAATAAAGATAGTGGCCAGCACGAGACAGATCATCAGGTAATAGGTATAGCTGATGGCCGCATCAAGTGACATGTCAATTCCAAAAAAACCTGGCCTGGCTATATTTGAGATACCACTTGGACCTTGAGAAAATTCATTCCAGTTTTCCAAAATAAGGCGGATGATTTCACCAAAGCCAAGTGTGACTATTGCCAGGTAATCGCCACGCAGGCGAAGAACGGGAAACCCAAGAAGTATGCCAAACAGCATGGCAAGTAGAGCACCAATTGGCAAAACAGTCCAGAAACCAAGGCCAAAGTGAGTGTTCAGTAATGCGTAAGAATAGGCTCCAACAGCATAAAAAGCAACATAGCCAAGGTCAAGGAGGCCGGCCACTCCTACCACTATATTGAGGCCAAGGCCAAGAACAACATACATGAGTGCCGTAATCATAATGTTTGTCTGGTAGGTTGAAAATAACCAGGGAAACGACAGCCAGAACAAGCCAAAGAGACAAAGTGCCGGGATGAAAAATTTGCTTTCTGTTATCAGGGCTTGCTGAAAGGGAAGCCTGGAAGGTTTTGCAGCTTGGTCACCTTGGCTGGACGTTTTTCTCTTTCTTAAGAATATTTGGCTGAAAAGGTAAAGAAAAAAGCTGGCGCCTCCAACTAAAAACATATTTTGCCAGCGCCATATGATGATTTTGTCGATGGGATTGACTTTGATTACCATGATCGGAAAAGTGAGAAACATGAACCAGAGGGCTACAAGCAATCCTTTTTTTACGTCACGATATAAAATCACCTGGGTATCACTCATCAGATCAGACTTTTTCGATTGAAGATTTGCCCAGCAGGCCAGCTGGTCGAAATATTAGAATAAGAACAAGAAGTGAGAAGGCAAAGACATCCTCGTAATCACTGGAAACATAGCCCGTTGCAAAACTTTCAGTGAGACCAAGGATCAGGCTGCCAAGAAATGCTCCTGGAATGGAGCCTATTCCTCCAAGGACCGCAGCCGTAAAGGCTTTAATGCCAGCAATAAAACCAATGTAAAAGTTGATTTGGCCTATATGAGACGCAATTAACACACCACCGATTGCTGCAAGAGCAGAACCAATTATAAAGGTGATGCCGATTATTTTGTCAACATTGATGCCAACAAGCATCGCCATTTTTTTATCCTGGGAGGTGGCCCTCATTGCCTGGCCTGTTTTGGTGTATTTAATCAGTAGGGTAAGAAGCACCATAACAGTTATGGTCGTAAGGAGGATGACCAGGTCGGAGGAGCCAATTATATGGGCATAGGGCTCCATAAATTGGAATTCGGGAATTAAGGCTGGAAAAGGGAGGAAGTCAGAAGTTTGAGCAAGAAGCACATAGTTTTGCAGAAAAATTGACATGCCTATTGCAGAGATAAGTGGTGAGAGTCTTGGTGCGTTGCGGAGAGGCTTATAGGCTATTTTTTCCACCGTGTATCCGTAGGCGCTGGACCAGATGATTGCTGCCAGAACAGTCAGGGCGACTATGGCGAAAAAAGGAAAACCATAGATGGCAAGTACTGTTGAAACGATAAGTGCGGTAAATGCGCCTATCATATAGATTTCGCCATGGGCAAAGTTGATTAAGCCAATGATGCCATAGACCATGGTGTAACCAAGTGCAATAAGGGCATATATTGAACTGCGTGTAAGACCGCTTAAGAAAAGTTCAATAAAATAGTCCATCTGATGTCAGGATTCCGAAGAGTTGAGGTGGCCGGTGCTCTTAATTACTGAACCTGCACATATTTGCCGTCTTGTACCTGATACATTGAAAAGCCGATACCCGTTGCGTCTCCTTTTGCATCAAAATGAATGGTACCAAAGGTCGTCGCAACATCATGTGTTCGCAGTGTATTTCCCACTGCGTCGTAATCTGTTGAGTTGGCTTGTTCTATTGCATTTGTCAGGGCAAGAGCTGCAGCATAGGCATTTTCAAAAAAGGCTCCAGGGCTCTCATTATAGACTTTTTTATGCTCTTCACGGGCAGCCTGGGTGATAGGGTTGCCAGAGACATCTGCAGGTCCGGTTGCATAAACACCTTCTGCATATTTCCCGGCTACCTTAATAAAGGTATCGTCTTTAACGCCGTCGTCAGAAATAAATAGAGTTTTCATTCTCTTTTTACGCATCTGAGTCACAAGCTTTGATGCTTCGGGATGGTATCCACCAAAAATAACAGCATCTGCCTTAAAACGTTTTATTTTTTGGATGACAGCTGAATAATCGACGGCGTCAGGGGTTATGCCTTCAAAAAGTACGATCTCCGCCTTGTCTGATTCTTTAATGAATTTTTGGGCAAACTCAGCCAGACCCTTTCCATAGTCGCCTTTATCATGTATCACGGCAATTTTTTTCACCTGTAAGACATCGATTGCAAAATCAACTTCCGTACGGGCTTGGGCATCATCTGAGGCTATGGTTCGAAAAAAATTTGGGTAATCCCCACTTTGGGTCAAATCTGGATTGGTTGCCGAGGGTGAGATAACAATGGCTTTTGCATCTCGATAAATGGGAAGCGCGGCTTTGGTTGCACCTGAGCAGATATGACCAATAATCATATTGACTCCCTGTGAAATAAGTTTTGTCGCTGTATTGGTGGCAACTTCAGGTTTGCAAACATCGTCTTCGATAAATAATTCAATTTGTTTTCCATTGATACCACCCTTTGCATTGAGTTTGTCCACGACCATTTTGACTGCGTTAACTGTGGGGAGGCCATACGATGCAAGGTTACCGCTGTGAGCTCCTGCAACCCCTATTTTGACAGTCTCAGTCCCAAAAGCAGAATTTGAGAGCGTTGTTAATGCAAAAATAATGCTTAGAAAAAGATACACTGGTTTGATGCGATTCATATTCAAGTCCTCTGCTTTAAAAACAAATAATCAATCAATATAGTCAACAGGGAGTCAGTAAAAATGGAAGGGATCCTGTTTATTACTGTCTCTTCTTTAGTGTAAATGCTGGCTCTGTGAAAAGTGCCTACACCTTTGATGTATGTATAGTTTAGGTCCAAATAGTTACATTATTAGAATAATTTTGCACTGAAAAATACCATGTTGTCTTGAGCGAGATGCAAACAAATAAATCGTAATCATAGGCAAGAATAGTAAAGCTTGCCTCTTTATCCCTGCTCCTGTACATTTTTTTGCTGGATTCAATATTTCAGCGCAGGAACATAATGAAAAAAGTTAACTTTCTCTTCAATTTTGGCAGACCATTTTCTCCATTCTACAGTGCTCTCATGCGCTTGCGTGAGTATTTATATTTAAAAGGACTCTTTAAGGTTACTTATTTTGATGTTCCTGTTGTAAGTGTCGGTAATTTGACCCTCGGCGGCACAGGTAAAACACCGCTCGTGCAATATATCGCACGTCTGCTGCAGGAAAATGGGAAATATCCAGGTATTATTAGTCGCGGCTATGGTGGTGCTGTCAAGGAACCCATAAATATCGTTTCTGACGGTGAAACTCTGCTACTTGATGCAGATACAGCTGGCGATGAACCACGACTTCTTGCTGAAACATTACCAGGAGTGCAGGTTTTTACCGGCGTTAAACGAAAATATCCTGCCGCAAGAGCCGTTAAAAATGGGTGCAACGTGTTGTTATTGGATGATGGTTTTCAACATATGGCCGTGGGACGGGATTTGGATTTGATTCTCTTTAATGCCGATACTCTGGCGGGCAATAGCAGGGTGTTTCCTGGTGGTGATCTAAGAGAACCTGTTAGAGCACTGAACAGATGCCATGGCTTTGTTATCACTGGAACAAATGATGATAATCGTGAACGGGCCACCCGCTTTGCTGAACTTCTCCAGGAGAGATTTTCCGGTCGGCCTGTTTTTTTAGGGAATTATAAAGCTTCTTCTTTGGTTGCGTATAATGAGGGATCTTTGGTGGTGAAAGATTATGAAGTTCTTAACAATAAAAACGTTTTTGGCTTTTGTGGCATTGCCAGGCCTGATGGCTTTGAAAAGAGTTTGGTAGATTTCGGCTTAGAACTGGTCGGGTTTCAACATTTTTCAGATCATCAGAAATATAATGGTCAATTAATTAGAAAAATTGTAGATATAGCTAAGAAAAATGACGCTTCTGCTCTTGTTGTCACGGAAAAAGACCTGGTGAAATTGCGGGGCTTGGATCTGGAGCTGCCCTTGTATGGTCTCAGGATGCAGGTGCAACTGGAAGAAGCTTTTGACCGTTTTGTTTTAAGTCATTTGCTATTGGAAAATTGAAAGTGGCATAAAAATGACAACTGTGTCGAAATATCAACATTTGCGACAAGTTAGGTGAAAAGTGGTTTTTTTGCCACACTTTTAGCGGGGGCTATATCTGGTGAGAATTATTTTAATTTTTTCTTAACCTGTTGAAATAAATTTGTAAATTACAAACCAGATGTACGTTCGTCCCGAAAGGCTTGTTCTGGAACGATTCTTGCAAAAACATTGTAAACACAAAAAAAAATTAATAATTTAACCCATAGGACGATAGGATATGGCATCCATTGATCCCCATCAGTATACATTAAACCGTTCCGTTAGTTGTAACGGTATTGGTTTGCATACTGGCAAATTGGTTCATCTGACGATAAAACCAGCACCATCAAATAGTGGCATACGTTTTGTTCGCGCAGATCTTGCTGCAAGACCAGGTATTCAAGCGGGTATAGACCAGGTTGTTGATACACAATTGGCTACAACCATTGGTGAAGGATCCACGAGAGTGTCTACCACCGAGCATTTGCTTGCAGCCTTGCTTGGTTCAGGAATCGATAACGCTGAGATTGAACTTGATTCCCACGAAGTTCCTATCATGGATGGAAGTGCTGGACCGTTTGTTCATTTATTAAAAAAATGTGGGCGTAAGAAGCAAAGAGCATTACGAAGAGTTTTACGTATTACTCGCCCTGTTGAATATTCTGATGGTGAAAAAACCATTCGCATTGAGCCTTATGATGGTTTCAAGATAACTGGTCGAATTAAGTTTGACGATGAACTGATTAGCGAACAGAAATATAGTGTAGAAGTGACCCAGGAAAAGTTTCACAAAGAAATTGCCCATGCCCGTACATTTGGTTTTGTCGAGCAGGTTGAGCAGTTATGGGCAAACGGCCTGGCTCTGGGCGGAACGCTGGATAACGTAATAGCTATTTCCTGGGATCGTCGCTCAGTTTTAAATGAAGAAGGTCTTCGCTTTGATGATGAATTTATCAGACACAAAGTGCTCGATGTGATAGGTGATTTAGCTTTGCTTGGTTGCCCTGTACTGGGCCACGTCATTGCTGATCGTTCAGGCCACAGTCTGCATCTTGGTTTGATGAAGGAAATTGCAAAAAATGCTGATTGTTGGGAACACGTAAAACTGAAAAGAAATGGAGATTCGGTTTTTAGCCATGTTTTTCATTCTACAAAATCTGCAGGCGATAGGTTGAGACCATTATTTTCTAATCCATCAGATGATACTGTTATAGGTCAACCAAGCTGCGCAGTCTGACATTTTTAAGACATATACATTTCAACCCGCTGGCCACTGGTCAGCGGGTTATTTTTTCTTTTTTTTATTGCAAGCTGGTAGTATTACACTCCAGACTAATTCGTTCTTACCCGGAAAGTCGAAGACTTTGCGAATGTTAGAAATGATTGTTTCCAGATATAAACTAATTAGAAATCATTACACAGCGTGGTAAAAATATGGAAAAAATTGACACGATTGGCCTGGTTGGTGGAGGTCAGATGGGTGAAGCTCTCATCAATGGTATATTGAAGGCTGACCTTGTAGCTGCAGGTAATGTGCTTGTCGCTGAGCCAGACCAGGCAAGGCAGCAATATCTAAGCGAAAAATATGGTGTTCGGGCCACCAGCGAAAGTGCAGTACTCGCAGACGTGTGTTCTGTCATAATTCTCGCCGTAAAACCACAGATTATGCCACTTGTTGTAAAACAATATAATTCTCTACTTTCTGATAAACACCTTCTGATATCGATAGCAGCAGGCATATCTTTAAGAGTGCTTGAAAAGGGATTGGGTAAAGACAGGCGCATAGTTCGTGTCATGCCTAATACTCCTTCCCTTATATTGGAAGGGGCTGCTGGTCTCACTGGAAATGGCAATACTGATAAAGATGATATGGCAATAGCTTTAAAAATCTTTTCGGCAGTTGGGTCATGTTATGAACTTCCTGAGAGCATGCTTGATGCGGTGACTGGTCTCAGTGGGAGTGGCCCTGGTTATGTTTTTGCTTTTATTGAAGCCATGATTGATGGTGGTGTGCTTGCTGGTATTCCAAGGCCTGTTGCTGAAAAACTCGTTTTGCAGACAGTTTATGGTTCAGTGAAACTTGCCATGGAAACAGGTGAACATCCTGCTGTTTTAAAGGGCAAGGTGACTTCACCTGGTGGTACAACCATTGCAGGTTTACATGTCTTGGAAGAGTCGGGATTTCGGGGTTCGGTGATGTCAGCCATTGAAGTGGCCACAGAAAGATCAAGAGAACTGGGACAATGAAAATTAAATCTCTGGGTATCATCACCAAACGTAATTCAGCAGATGTACTGCATATAGGCAAAGAGCTTTCCCTTTGGTTTGAAAAGAGAGGTATAAACACCTCTTTGAACCAGATTGACCCTGAAATGGATATGCTGGTGATACTTGGAGGAGATGGAACCCTTCTTCATGTTGCAGACCAGGCAAGTCATTATGATATACCTGTTGTGGGAATCAATTTGGGTAATCTGGGCTTTTTGACCGAAATTGCTGCAGATGAGATGTATCAGGCGCTTGAGGCACTTTTAGCAGGCAAGGTGGATGTCGAGAAAAGGATGATGCTCAAGGCCCGCATCCTTCTGGGACCAGAGAAAATCAAAAGTGAATCTGCCTTTGCTTTAAATGAGGTTGTAATTGTAAAAGGCAACACTGAACAGGTTATACGTCTTGGTTGCTGGGCAGATGAAGAATATATTACAACCTATAAGGCAGATGGTCTCATTATTTCAACCCCGACTGGCTCGACCGCCTATAATTTGTCCGCTGGTGGACCCATTGTTCAAGCAGAGCTGGAAGCAATTCTGGTAACACCTATTTGTCCTTTTATGTTGGAGAGCAGGCCAGTGCTCTTGTCTCCTCATTCAAAAATTACCTCTCAACTGGCAGGGCCAGTAAATGATGTCAAGGTGATAGTGGACGGTAGATTTGTCTGGAAGATGGGTGAGCAGGATACCCTTGTTGTTGAAACAGCGGCCAAGCCTTTGCAGCTGATCAGTTCACCCCATAAAGGGTACTTTGATATCCTGCGTAATAAGTTAAACTGGGGAGGCCAGGTCAGCGGCTGCAAGTTGAAACATATTCAAACCTCTTGATAACTTATTGTAGGGGCTATTGTTTGCTTTTTTTTCTTTGGAGTTTGTATTTTTTCATCTTGTACTGCAGGAGGCTTTTGGTGATGCCGAGTTTTTCGGCAGCCCTGGCTTGAATATTCCCTGAAGTTTCAAGAGCTCTCCGCACTAATTTTTCTTCAATGCCATTGAGAACTTCTGACAGGCCTAAATTTTCAGGTATAAATTGTTCCAGGTCAAGGCTCAGGCTCCATTCCTGGTTTGAAGCCATGGCACTGGAATCTGGTTGAACATCTTCAGGCTCAATGCGGTTTTCAGTACATAAAATTGCTGCTCGTTCAATGGTGTTTTCAAGTTCCCGGACATTTCCCTCCCAGGGCAAGCTGATGAGAAGACGCAGTGCCTCAGGCGATATTTCCAGATTTTCAATATTGAGCCGCGTAGCATTTTTTCTTAAAAAATGAGCCACGAGCTCAGGGATATCATCAACTCTTTCCCTCAGAGGCGGCAGATGAATGTGGATGACGTTTAATCTGTAATACAAATCTTCACGAAAGTTTCCTTTATCCACCTCATCTTTTAAATCTTTATTGGTGGCTGTTAAAATGCGGACATCAACTTCCAGTGTTTTGTTGCCGCCGACCCGCTCAAAATTTCTTTCCTGGAGGACCCGAAGGAGTTTTGCCTGGAGGGGTGATGGCATTTCTCCTATTTCATCCAGGAAAAGAGTACCTGTGTCAGCCATCTCAAAACGCCCTTTACGCATTGCTATGGCATCGGTAAAGGCACCTTTCTCATGGCCAAAAAGTTCACTTTCAAGCAAGTTTCCTGAAAGAGCCGCACAGTTGACGGAAATGAATGGGGCATCTTTGCGCCAGCTGAGATTGTGGATAGCACGGGCGACCAGTTCCTTCCCTGTGCCGGATTCTCCTGTTATGAGAACAGATGATGGTGTTGGCGCAACTTTTTCTATCAGTTGATAGACATTTTTCATGCGCTGGGTTTTGCCCACCATGCCAGCAAATTCAGAGCTTGAGGTAACTTCGCTCCGTAAACGCTTGAGTTCACGCACCAGCTCATAGTGCTCAATGGCCTTTTGAGCATTGGCCAGTAGTTCTTCATTGGAAAAAGGTTTGGCCAGGTACGTAAAAGCACCAAGGCGCATAGCTTCTACCGCTTTTTCAATGTCTGCGTAGGCGGTAATAAGAATGACTGGCAGGTCGCGGTTGAATTCTTTGACTTTTTCAAGGAGCTGTATTCCGTCAAGACCAGGCATTTTCATATCTGACACTATCAGGTCCAGGTCAGTATCCCGCACTATGGGTATGGCATCAATACCACTATTGGCGGTATACACCTCAAAGCCTTCGTCGCGTAATATTTCAGAAAGGACTATTTGATAATTGGGTTCGTCATCAACGACTAAGATGGTACGCATTGTTTTTCCTGTGCTGAATGTTCAGTGCCAAAGGATGAAGTATTTGTGTCTTGTATAGTTTGTAAACGCTTCTGAATATCCTGAATAATTGAGTCTGGTGGACAAAAACGATTTTTGGTGCCAGCAAGTCTGCAGATTGAGTGATTGTTGCCGTGGAAATCACTGCCGCCTGTCAGGATAAGCTTGTGTTTTTTTGCCAGTGAAATCAGTTTCTTTTTGGTCTGTTTGGAGTGGCTTGGATAGTAGGCTTCCAGGCCGTCCAGGCCAATGTCTGACAGTTCGGCAATGAGAAAGGGGAGTGAAGATTTTTCAACGGTCTGGCCAGGATGAGCAAGTACGGCCAGTCCACCTGCCCTGTGTATTATGTCTATTGTTTGGGTTGCACTGTAGCAAAACCTGTTTGAATAGGCGCTGGCCCCCTTTTTTAGGTAAAGGGAGAACGCCTGGTCAAGCGATTTGACAAGCCCTTTGCTTTGTAACAGCTTGGCAATATGAGGCCTGCCACATTGACCGCAGCTGGAAAATTCTTCCAGTTCTTCAATTGTAATGTTGATGTTTTGTTTTTGGAGCTTTTCAATAATTTTTTGATTGCGAGTCATTCTCCCCTTCTGCAAAAGGACAAGCCACTCTTTTAAGGCCGCTGAGGTATGATCAACACCGTATCCCAGGATGTGCATGGAGGTGTTTTTGTGGACTGCGCTTACTTCAAGCCCACTGAAGACAACTATGTTTTCCTGTTCTCCATATTTCAAAAACTCTTCAATTCCATCAAGGGTATCATGATCAGTCAGGGCAATCGCCTGAAGATAAGATCTTTTTGCAAGTTGAATTATCTCCAGAGGAGTGAAAGTCCCATCAGAATAGATTGAGTGGGTATGGAGGTCGACACACATGAATTTCTCCAAGTTACAATCAGCACTATCAAGATGATTCGCTGAAAAATAAATACTCTGGTATGTTGAAATTATTTAGTAACTTATAATGATACTAATCACCAGCCTCTTCTTTGACAATACGTAAAAGAAACTCTAACTGGTACCCAGGTGTTATCCAGCTTCATGAGCTTGTGTCTGATGGAGAGTATTTGAGACGAACACTTATATAACCCGTATAAAGCAAATAAATATTGGAGAATAAAGATGAGCAGCTTGATTCTTGTTTGTCCGGACTGTGGTGTGAAAAATAGAATTCCAATTGAGAAAAAAGATAGTGGGCCTCGCTGTGGCAAGTGTGGGCATGTTTTTTCCTCTTTTCATGTGAGCTCTGTAATAGTTCTCACTGACAAAAATTTTGATCAAATCATTATGCAGGCATCACTTCCTGTGCTGGTTGATTTTTATTCGCCAACCTGCGGTCCCTGCAAAAAGCTGGCACCAACATTGGATACTCTTGCCAGTAAATTTGCAGGCAAGGTTTTGCTTGCCAAGATAGACACCAGCCAAGAGAGAGTCACTGCGGCAAAATTACAAATACGAGCCGTGCCGACCTTGCTTTTTTATAAAGACGGTCATGTTGTTGATCAGGTCAATGGTGCTGCTCCACAAGGAGAAATAGAAGCAAAAATTCAGCGCTTGTTTTAGGTCTGGAAGATAATTTTTTATCTGTATAGTTTTTTTGCGTTCTATGATTTGAAATTATTTATTTTTTTCTTAAAAAAGCTTCAGATTCCAAGAGATGGTGTCGAAGAGAAAAGTAGAAATCCATTTAATAAAGGATATATAAGGTGTGATATGCGTTTCATATATTTCCCATATATTCTCATCTCGACCCTATTGATTCTTGCTGGCTGTAGTCGTGTGCCCCAAGCAGTTTCTTTTGAATATTCGAGACAGGGAAAAGTTCAGGCAGCCCAGCACTGGCAAATAATCGCAAATGACGTGGCCAATGAGATCAACAATGAGTTGATTCAACGTGGGTATCTGGAAGCCCCGGTTTTTGTTAAACATCCGTGTGAGTTGCCAGATGCCTGTTCAGATGGAGAAACCACCCCATTCTATGAAGGTTTTAACGATTTGCTGGCTTCTCAATTATTCAACTTTGGTGTTCCTACTCTTGCCACTGAAGAAAAAGAGGGACTTGTCTTAAATTATAAGGTGCAGGTGGTCTATCACAGAAATACTCCACCTCAGTTAGCTCCTGGTACGATTACCGCACTGACCGCTGCTGTACTTGTTTTGCGCAACGCTAATTGGGAAACACAGACCATGGCAAGCGCAATGCTGTCAGATGCCATCACCACCATGATGCCCATTAATGGCCAGTACGAGATAATTATTACCGCATCCATTGCCAAAGATAATACTTATATAGTTAGGAAATCAGATATTTATTATATAAAAGATCCAGATTTTTGGCATTATCAGCCAGCCAGTCC